>NZ_BAAHAA010000026.1:0-57746 GCF_054777915.1 Nocardioides marmoraquaticus
GCCGAGCGCCCGCAGCGCGGCGGCCCAGCCGAAGCCGGCCAGGCGCACCACGGCCCGCAGGCCCGGCAGCAGCAGCCGCAGCTCGCGGTCGAGCCACGGCGCGCACGTGTCGCGCTCCTCGGGGGTGGGCTGGTTGGCCGGGGGCGCGCACCGCACGGCCGCGGCGACGCGGGCGCCGAGCAGCTCCAGGCCGTCGTCGACGCTGACCGACGTCGGCTGGTTGGCCAGGCCCACCCGGTGCATCGAGGCGAAGAGCCAGTCGCCGGACCGGTCGCCGGTGAAGACCCGCCCCGTGCGGTTGGCCCCGTGTGCCGCCGGGGCGAGCCCGACCACGAGCACGTGCGCCGCAGGGTCGCCGAAGCCGGGCGCCGGGCGGCCCCAGTAGTCCTCGTCGGCGTACGCCGCCCGCTTCTCGCGGGCCACCTGCTCGCGCCACGCGACCAGGCGGGGGCAGGCGAAGCAGTCGGTCACCCGCGCGTCGAGCACGGCGAGGTCGGGCGAGCCCGCCGCCGCGCGCCGCACGCCGCCCGGACTGCGCACGGCGCTCACCCGCGGTGCACCAGCGACCAGGCGATCCCGTCGAGGATGTCGTGCTCGGAGACGAGCAGCGAGGACACCGGGGTGCGGGCAAGCACGCGGGTCAGGATCAGCCCGCCGGCCCCGATCACGTCGGCGCGGCCGGGGTGCATGTAGCCGTGCGCGCGACGCTGCTCGACGGTCTCGGCCAGCAGGCCGTGCACCGCGCCCTCGACGGCGTCGGTGCGCAGCACGCTGTGGTGCACCAGGCTGCGGTCGTAGACGTCGAGGTCGAGCACGGCGGCGGCCAGCGTCGTGACGGTGCCGGCGACCCCGACCACGCTGCCCGCGGCAGCCGGGTCGACCTCGCACGCGTCGAGAGCGGCGTCGACGTCGGCCACGGCCGCCTCGACCTGCGCGCGGCTCGGCGGGTCGTCGGCGAGGTGCCGCTCGGTGAGCCGCACCGAGCCGATGTCGAGCGACTGCGCGCCCTGGACACCCGTCTCGGGGTCGCCCAGCACCAGCTCGGTGGAGCCGCCGCCGATGTCGAGCAGCAGCACCGGCCCGGGCAGCGGGGGCAGGCTGCGCACGGCGCCGTCGAAGCTCGCCTGGGCCTCTTCCTCACCGGTGAGGACGTCGGGTCGCACACCCACGCGCTGCTCGACGCCGTCGAGCAGCGCCTCGGCGTTGGTGGCGTCGCGGGCCGCCGAGGTCGCGCAGAAGCGCACCGCCTCGACGTCGTGCTCGCGCACCAGGCCCGCGAGCTCGTCGACGGCGAGCAGCACCCGCTCGAGGGTGGCCTCGCTGATCCGGCCCGACCGGTCGACGCCCTGCCCGAGCCGGACGATGCGCATCTCGCGCACCAGCTCGATGGCCCGGCCGGTGTCGGGGTCGAGGTCGGCGACGAGCACCCGCAGCGAGTTGGTGCCGCAGTCGTAGGCGGCGACCCGGGTCACGAGCCGTCCTCGGGGCTGGTTCCTGAGGAGGTCGCGCAGCGACCGTCCCGAAGGACGCACGGCCCGCTCTCCCACCAGGGGCCGAGCAGGTCGAGCACCTCGTCGCCGAGCGGGTTGGTGCCACGACCCTGCGCCAGCGCCTGGCCGGCGAGCACGTGCAGGCACTTGACCCGGGTGGGCATGCCCCCGGCCGACACCCCGTCGATCTCGGGCACCTCACCGATGGCCCGGCGCGCCTCGAGGTAGCGCTCGTGAGCCCGGGCGTACGCCGCCGCCAGCTCCTCGTCGGCGGCGAGCCGGTCGGTCATCTCACGCATCAGCCCGGAGGCCTCGAGGGTGCCGATGGCCGAGGCCGCGCGCGGGCAGGTGAGGTAGAAGGTCGTCGGGAACGGGGTGCCGTCGGGCAGCCGCGGCTCGGTCGTGACGACGTCGGGATGGCCGCACGGGCAGCGGTGGCCGACCTCGTGGATGCCCCGTGGGGGACGACCGAGCTGGGCGGCGACGGCGGCGCGGTCGGGCTCGGTGGTGCTCACTGCTCGTCGTCGTCGGCCGGAGGCGCGGGCGGGGCGTCGATCTCTCCGACGGGCGTGCTGACGCGCTCGGGGTGGTCGGCGGCCTCCATGCTGCCCCAGACCTTGCTCCACCAGGCGTCGGGCAGCTCGGCGGGCGCGGAGCCCGGGTCGGGCAGGGCGTCGGTGCGTGCCAGGGGCTTCCCGTCACGCCCGATCACCTGGTAGCTGGTCTCGCCCGGCATCACCCAGCCGAAGCGCTCGCGCGCCTGCGCCTCGACGTAGGCGTCGTCGTCCCAGCGTCGCTTCTCGCGCTCGAGCACGGCGATGTCGTCCTCGCTGGCGGCGATCTGCTCGCGCAGGTCGGCCAGGTGGGAGCGCTGGTCGAGGTAGGCCCGCAGGGAGGAGGCGTACGACACCACCAGCACTGCGACGACCAGCACCAGCACGGCCATGCGGTGGGTGAAGCGGGGCCGCGGAGCCCCAGCAGCGGCGGCGGGGGCGCGACCGGGGCGCGTCCCGGCACGGGCGCCCGGCCGACCGGGTGCGGTGCCCGGCCGGCGGCGACGCTCCGGCTCCTTGCGGGGTGCCACGTGCAGGTCAGCCCTGGTAGCGCGGGAAGGCGCCGCGACCGGCGTAGCGCGCGGCGTCGTCGAGCTCCTCCTCGATGCGCAGCAGCTGGTTGTACTTGGCGACGCGCTCCGAGCGGGCGGGGGCACCGGTCTTGATCTGGCCGCAGTTGGTGGCCACGGCGAGGTCGGCGATGGTGGTGTCCTCGGTCTCTCCCGAGCGGTGGCTCATCATGCAGCGGTAGCCGCTGCGGTGCGCGAGGTCGACGGAGTCGAGGGTCTCGGTCAGCGAGCCGATCTGGTTGACCTTGACGAGCAGGGCGTTGGCCTGGCCGCCGGTGATGCCGCGCTGCAGCCGCTCGACGTTGGTGACGAACAGGTCGTCGCCGACGATCTGGATGCGGTCGCCGAGCTGGTCGGTCATCGCCCTCCAGCCGTCCCAGTCCTCCTCGTCGAGGGGGTCCTCGATGGAGAGGATCGGGTAGGCCGAGGCCAGCTCGGCGTAGTAGGCGACCATCTCGTCGGCCGACTTGCTGCCGCCCTCGAAGGCGTAGGAGCCGTTCTCGTGGAACTCGGTGGCCGCGACGTCGAGGGCGAGACCGAAGTCGGTGCCCAAGGTGAAGCCGGCGCTCGAGATCGCCTCCGCGATGAGGTCGAGCGCGGCGCGGTTGCTCGGCAGCTCGGGGGCGAAGCCGCCCTCGTCACCGACGCCGGTGGCCAGGCCCTGCTTCTTCAGCACCGACTTCAGCGCCTGGTAGACCTCGGCGCCCTGCTGCAGCGCCTCGCGGAAGGTCGGGGCGCCGATCGGCGCGATCATGAACTCCTGCACGTCGACGTTGGTGTCGGCGTGCGCGCCGCCGTTGAGGATGTTCATCATCGGCACCGGCAGCAGGTGGGCGTTGGGGCCGCCGACGTAGCGGAAGAGCGGCAGGCCGGCGCTCTGCGACGCGGCCCGCGCGACGGCGAGCGAGACGCCGAGGATGGCGTTGGCGCCGAGGGTGGCCTTGTTGGGGGTGCCGTCGAGGTCGATCATCGCCTGGTCGACGAGGCGCTGGTCGCTGGCGTCGAGACCGAGGATCTCGGGCTCGATGCGGTCCTGCACGGCCGCCACGGCCCGCTCGGTGCCCTTGCCGCCGTAGCGGCTGCCACCGTCGCGCAGCTCGACCGCCTCGAAGGCGCCGGTCGAGGCGCCGGACGGGACGGCCGCGCGACCGAGCGAGCCGTCGTCGAGGAGCACCTCGACCTCGACGGTGGGGTTGCCGCGCGAGTCGAGGATCTCGCGCGCGATCACGGTGTCGATGGAAGCCACGGCACGACCCTAACCGCCGTCGGCGTCCCCGTCGCGGTGCCTCGCCTGCCGGTCAGCCCGCCGGGTGGTCGCCGAAGACGAGGTCGGCCGCCTCCTCCTCGCCGACCTCGCCGACGCCCGTGCACAGGGCGGGGGCCCGCAGCGTGCAGCGCACCACCTGGGTGCTGCCCTCGGGCACCTCGTCGCCGGGCACGCGGCCGGTGCCGTAGAAGGCGTCGGGACCGGTCCACCCGGCCACGCGGAGGTCGGCGGGCAGGCCGTCGACCTCGACGGCACCGCCCGTCGCGTCGACCACCCGCGGACCGGCGTCGCCGGGGACGACGTCGTACTCCCCCGGACCGGCGACGGTGCGGCGCGGGGTACGGGGTGCGGCGACGGCCCCGTCGTCGATGCGGTCGCCCTCGACCGACCACGCGACCGCGGCGGCGCGGTCCGCGACCGAGACCACCAGCTGGCTGCCGTCGCCCGACAGGCCGAGCGCGCGTGTCGGGGGCAGCGGCAGGCCCACCACACGTCGCCCGGCGACGAACCACACCCGCTGGTCGGCCAGCACCAGCAGGCCGCCGTCGAGCACGACCACCCGGCGCGCCTCCAGGCCCGCGAGGTCGACCTCGTCGCCGTCGACGCTGACCCGCGAGCCGGAGGCCCAGACGACCTCGCCCCCGAAGCCGGAACCGGCACCGTCGAGCTCGAGCCGCTCGGGCAGCCGCTGCACCGGCTCGCCGGTGCGCGTCACCGTCGGCGTCGGCCGGGGCTGCAGCTCGTCGTCGGTGGCCGTCGCGCACCCCGAGGCCACCAGGATCACGGCCACGGACACGCCCGCTGCTGCGCGCCTCACGACGCCAGCCCGCGCAGCACGTCGCGCAGCGCCTGCTCGGGGTCGACGCCGAGCCCGCGCGCCCGGGCCACCACCGCGAGGAGCTCGGCGCCCACCTCGGCCGCGGCGTCGCCGGGCCGCGGCTCGGGGGCGGTGGGCAGGCCGGCGCGGGCGCGACGGTCGAGCAGCTTGTCGGCGCGCAGCAGGGCCGGGAGCGTGGCGGGCAGGTCGGCGTCGGTGGGCGGGGCGGCCGCCGGCTTCTCCGCCCGCTTGGCCGCCTCCCACAGCTCGTTGATGCGGGTCGGGTCCGTCTCGCGGTCGGTGCCGAAGACGTGGGTGTTGCGCCGCAGCAGCTTCTCGCGCAGCGTGGCGGCGACGTCCTCGACGTCGAACCAGCCGTGCTGCTCCGCGATGGCCGCGTGCATCAGCACCTGCAGCAGCACGTCACCGAGCTCCTCGCGCAGGTGGGCGCGCACGCCCTCGTCGTCGTACGCCGCTCGGCCGGGCTCCAGCTCGTCGAGCACCTCGGCGAGCTCGTGCGACTCCTCGAGCAGGTGGCGCGCCAGCGTGCGGTGGGTCTGCGCGGCCTTCCAGCCGCACTCGGCCCGGAGCCGGCGCATCATCGTCACCAGCTCCTCGAGCACCGAGGGGCCCGCGGCGCTCACCGGGGGCTGCTCACCCGCCGCACCGCTGCGAGGGCGGGAGCGCCTCGGTGGCCGACGGGCCGCCGTCCTGCCCGCCGCCCGCGAGCTGCACGGCGAGGTCGCTGACCGGCTGCGACACCGAGGCGTCGCCCGCCGTGGGGCTGAGGTCGTCGCCCAGGCCGTAGCGGGGGTCGACCGAGACGTCGGCCGCCCCGACGAGGTCGGGCAGCAGCTGCTGCGAGCCCGCCTGCAGCAGCTGGTCGAGGTTGTCGGGCCCGAGCTGCTGCCCCGTCTCGTCGGCGGCGAGCGCGGCGATGGTCGCCTGGCCGGTGAGGTAGCGGGTGAAGAAGTCGGTGGCGTCCTCGCGCTCGTCGGCGTCCGTCATCTGCTCCAGCCCGGGCCGCACCTGCGAGAGGAGGTACTGGGTGACCTGACCGGGCGCCGCGACGCCGCGGGCCTCGGCGGCCTGCTCGGCCACCTCGCCCTGCGTGAGCACCTGGACGATGCCCTGCTTCTGGGAGGCGAGCGGGAGCGCCTGGACCTGGCCGGTCGCCACGCCCGGCGCGGTGAACGCGCAGAAGCCGCGGGCGTAGCGCTGCACGTCGGCGACGCTGATCCGCTCGTCGCCGACCGACGCGGCGGTGCCGGGGTCGGACAGGCCGCAGCCGGTGAGCAGCAGGCCGGCGGCGACCAGGGGGGCCCACCGGTGGGCGTACCTCGGCTTCACGATCGGTCTCCTCCTCAGGACCCCGCGGGGCTGGTGCTCGTGGCCGGCGGGTCGACCACGGCGTCGATCACCTGCCGGCTCCAGGCGAGCAGCTCCTCGTCGGCCAGGGGCCGGACCGGGAAGCCGTCGTGCTGGGGCCGGGGCACGAGCATCGTAGACACGGGGGCCTTGACCAGGCTCCTGGGGTACATCCGCTGGAGACGCACGACGCGCGAGTCGGGCAGGTCGACCGGGTGGAAGCGCACGTGCTTGCCGGCGATGGTGACCTCGGTGACCCCGGCCTGGCGGCACCGGGCGCGGAAGCTCGCGACCGCCAGCAGCCGCACCACCTCGTCGGGCGGGGTGCCGTAGCGGTCGACGAGCTCCTCGCGCAGGGTGGCCACGTCGTCGTCGCTGCGCACCTCGGCGAGCCGCTTGTACATCTCCAGGCGCAGCCGCTCGCTGGGCACGTAGTCGTGCGGCAGGTGGGCCTCGACCGGCAGCTCGATCTTGACCTCGGCCAGCTGCTCGGGGGCGCTGCCGTCCTGGCGGAACTCGCTCACGGCCTCCCCCACCAGCCGGACGTAGAGGTCGAAGCCGACGTCGGCGATGTGGCCCGACTGCTCGCCGCCGAGCAGGTTGCCGGCGCCGCGGATCTCGAGGTCCTTCATCGCGATGGCCATGCCGCCGCCGAGGTCGGAGTGCTGGGCCAGCGTCGCGAGCCGCTCGTGGGCGGTCTCGGTCAGCGGCTTGTCGGCGGGGTAGAGGAAGTAGGCGTAGGCCCGCTCGCGCGAGCGGCCGACGCGACCGCGCAGCTGGTGCAGCTGCGAGAGGCCGAGGGTGTCGGCACGCTCGATGATCATGGTGTTGGCGTTGGAGACGTCGAGGCCCGACTCGACGATGGTGGTGCACACCAGCACGTCGAAGCGCTTCTCCCAGAAGTCGACCATCACCTGCTCGAGCTGGCTCTCGCCCATCTGGCCGTGCGCCGTGGCCACCCGGGCCTCCGGCACCAGCTCCTTGAGCTTCGCCGCCGCCTTCTCGATCGACTGCACCCGGTTGTGGATGAAGAAGCACTGCCCGTCGCGCAGCAGCTCGCGTCGTACGGCGGCCGCGACCTGCCGCTCCTCGAAGCCCCCGACGTACGTCAGCACCGGGTGGCGCTCCTCCGGTGGCGTCGCGATCGTCGACATCTCGCGGATGCCGGTGATGGCCATCTCGAGCGTGCGTGGGATCGGCGTCGCCGACATCGAGAGCACGTCGACGCTGGTGCGCAGCCGCTTCATCTGCTCCTTGTGCTCGACGCCGAAGCGCTGCTCCTCGTCGACGATGATCAGCCCGAGGTCCTTGAGCCGGATATCGGGGTTGAGCAGCCGGTGGGTGCCGATGACGACGTCGACCTCGCCCTCGCGCAGGCCGCGCTCGACCTCGCGGGCCTCGGCGTCGGTCTGGAAGCGCGACAGCGCGGCCAGCCGCACCGGGAAGCCGCTCATCCGCTCGCTGAAGGTCGCGAAGTGCTGGTTGACGAGCAGGGTGGTCGGCACCAGCACCGCCACCTGCTTGCCGTCCTGCACCGCCTTGAAGGCGGCCCGCACGGCGATCTCGGTCTTGCCGTAGCCGACGTCGCCGCACACCAGCCGGTCCATCGGCACGACCCGCTGCATGTCGGCCTTGACCTCCTCGACCGTGCTCAGCTGGTCGGGGGTCTCGTGGAACGGGAAGGCGTCCTCGAGCTCGGACTGCCACGGGGTGTCGGGGCCGAAGGCGTGGCCCTTGGTGGCCTGGCGGGCGGCGTACAGCTTGATCAGCTCGGCCGCGATCTGCTTGACGGCCTTCTTGGCCCGGCCCTTGCGCTTGGCCCAGTCGGCGCCGCCGAGGCGGTCGAGGCTGGGCTGCTCCCCGCCGACGTAGCGGGTGACCTGGTCGAGGGTGTCGGCCGGCACGTAGAGCCGGTCGGGCGGGTGGCCGCGCTTGGAGGCGCCGTACTCGAGCACGAGGTACTCGCGGACCGCGCCCTGCACCTCGCGCTGCTTCATCTCGACGAAGCGACCGACCCCGTGCTGCTCGTGCACGACGTAGTCGCCGGCCTTGAGCTCGAGCGGGTCGATCTGCTTCTTGCGGCGCGCGGGCATCTTGCGCATGTCGCGGGTCGTGGCCTTCTGGCCGGCGAGGTCCTCGCCGGTGAGCACGACGAGCCCGGGTTGCTCGAGGACGAGCCCGTGGTGCAGGCAGCCCTGGGTGACCAGCACGACCCGCTCGGAGACGTCGGCCGACCCCGTGGTGCCGTTGATGCTCTCGACGAGGCGGGCGGGCACGTCGTGCTCGCCCAGCACCTCGACCATGCGCTGCGCCGGGCCGGAGCCCTGGTGCACCGTCACCACCCGCCGCCCCGAGGCGAGGTGGTCGCGCACGTCGGCGACGGCCTGCTCGACGTCGCCGCGGTACGCCGGGGCCTCGAGCGCCGCGACCGAGACCGTGCCCTCGAGGGTGTCGTCGAGGCCGAAGGGGCTGATCCCCCACCAGCCCTGCCCGCGGCCCAGCGTCAGCTGCCGCACGTCGCCGAGCTCGCGCAGCGACGCCGCACCCAGGTCGATCGGAGCGGTGCCCCCCGAGGCGGCCGCCGCCCAGCTCGCCCCGAGGAACTCCTCGCTGGTCGCCACCAGGTCGTGCGCGCGGGTGCGGACCCGCTCGGGGTCGAGCACGAGCACGTGCGACTCGGGCGGCAGCAGCTCGACGAGCAGCTCCATCTCGTCGACCAGCACCGGGGCCAGCGACTCCATGCCCTCGACCGCCATGCCCTCGGCCAGCTTGTCGGTCAGCTCGCGCAGCTGCGGGTGGGCCTGTCCCAGCTCGGCGGCGCGACGCCGTACGTCGTCGGTGAGGAGCAGCTCGCGGCACGGCGGCGCCCACACCCGGTCGACGGGCTCGAGCGTGCGCTGGTCGGCGACGGCGAAGGCGCGGACCTCGTCGACCTCGTCGCCGAAGAACTCGACGCGCAGCGGGTGCTCCTCGGTCGGCGGGAAGACGTCGACGATGCCGCCGCGCACGGCGAACTCGCCGCGCTTCTCCACCATGTCGACCCGTGTGTACGCCGCGGCGGCCAGGCCGCGCACGACCTCCTCGAGCTCGACCTCCTGCCCGGGCACCAGCTGCACCGGCTCGAGGTCGGCGAGCCCCTTGACCTGCGGCTGCAGCACGGAGCGCACGGGTGCCACCACGACCCGGACCGGCCCGAGGCCCGCCGTCTCCGGGTACCGCAGCCGCCGCAGCACCGCCAGCCGGCGGCCGACGGTGTCGCTGCGCGGGCTGAGCCGCTCGTGGGGCAGCGTCTCCCACGCGGGGAAGAGCGCGACCTCGTCGGGCGGGAGCAGGTCCTGCAGCTCCTCGACCAGGTCCTCCGCCTCGCGCACGGTCGCGGCGACCACCAGCGCGGTGCGGCCCGCGTCGACCAGCCCGCGCACCACGAAGGGCCGCAGCGCCGCCGGACCCGTCAGGTCGAGCGTCGCCACCCCCTGCTTCGCGTCGTCGACGGCCCGCGCGAGGTCGGGGTCGCGCAGGACGAGGTCAGCCAGTCCGGCCAGGGTCACGAGGGGTCAGCTCCTGTTGCTGGGGCACGCACGAGAGCCCCCGTCCGGCGTCGGAGCGGGGGTGCTCCCCCAGTCTAGGTAGCCGCCGAAGCCTGGTCGCCGGCGGCGTCGGCCGGGCCGCGGAGCACGCAGAACTCGTTGCCCTCGGGGTCGGCCAGCGTCATCCAGCCGCGGCCGTCGTCGATCCGCAGGTCCTGCACCGGCTGCGCTCCGTGCCCGAGCAGCCGCTCGACCTCGACGTCGCGGGTGTCCTCGCTCGGGCACAGGTCGAGGTGGATCCTGTTCTTGACCTGCTTGCCGGGGTCCTTGGCCTCCGGCACCTCGATGAACAGCAGGGCGTGGCCGCCGTCGGGCCGCTGGATCCAGCACTCGTCGTGACCGGGCTCGTTGGGGTCGTCGGGGTCATCGACGTAGCCGAGCACCCCTTTCCACCACTCCGAGAGCGCGTAGGCGTCGGCACAGTCGATGCTGGTGTGGGAGACGAAGCAGGTCATCACCCCACCCTCCCCCGCACCGACCCTCACGGTCGACCCGTGTGCGGCACGCTCGCCGCCCGACCTCGGGGCCGGCGGTCGGGTCAGCGCTTGGTACGGCGCTTGCGGGGGGCGGGGCGGACGACGAGCACGGGGCAGGGCGCGGAGTGCTGGACGCGCTGGGCGGTGCTGCCGAGCAGGACGGTCTCGGACAGGCCGCGGCTGCCGCTGGCGACGACGACGAGGCCGGCGTCGTACTTGGCGGCGGCCTTGACGATCTCGTTGGCGGGCGAACCGGAACGCAGCCGCTTGTGGACCTTGGGCCCCCACCCGGCGAAGACGTCGGCGACGGTGGTGACGGCGTCCTCGGCGGCCTCGCGGAAGCTGCGGTCGAGCGGGCCGCCGCTGATCTCGTCGGCGAAGGCGACCGAGGCGTAGGGACTGACGACCCCCACCACCGAGATGGCGGTGATCCTGGCGGGGTCGGCGAAGGACATCAGGTGCTTCGCGGCTGCCAGCGACTGCTTGGACCCGTCCGTGGCGACGACGACGTGCACGTCAGCTCTCCTCTCGCTCGCCCAGCAGGTGCTCGCCCCGGGCCTTCCCCTGGGGTCGGTCGCGCTTGCCGAAGACGTACTCGAACACGAACAGCGCGACGCCGACCGCCACCAGCCCGAGGCACCAGATGATCGACGTCGGGTCGTCCTGGACGGTGTAGAACAGCACCGCGACGTTGCCGACCACGCCGAGCACGAGCAGCCAGCGCGGGGCGCGGTAGTGCTCGGTGTTGACATCGGTGCCGCCGAGCTTGAAGCAGGCGACGATCACCATCGTGTAGATGATGAGCAGCAGGACGACGGTCACCGAGGCGAGCCGCGCGACCACGTCGATGTCGAGGCCGGCCGACTTCAGGCCCTGGCTGATGCTGAGCAGGATCATCACGACGGCGGCCGAGAAGACCAGGCCGACGACGGGGCTGCGGCGGGTGGGGTGCACCGTGCCGAAGACCGCGGGCACGACGTCCTCGCGCGCCATGCCGTAGAGCACCCGCGGCTGGGTGACGATCGCGACGAGCGTGGTGTTGGTGATGGCGGTCATCGCGATGATCGCGAAGACGATCGAGACCACGCCGACGGGCAGCGGCAGCACGCCGGACTCCACGACCGTCAGCAGCGCGGCGTCGGACTCGGCGAGCGTGCCGACCGGGACCGTGAGGGCGGCGGCGATCGAGACCAGCACGTAGAAGATGCCGGCGCCGGCCATGCCGCCGATGAGGGCCCGGGGGAAGTTGCGGGCGGGGTCGACGACCTCCTCGGCCACGTTGGCGGCGTTCTCGAAGCCGGTCATGGCGAAGAAGGCGAGCGAGACGCCGGCGATGATGGCGAAGATCGGGTTGCCCTCGGCGCTGAAGTCGCCGAGCACGGCGAAGTCGGCGTCGCCCCGGGAGACGACGATGACGCCGATCGCCATGACGATGACGAGGCCCGCGACCTCGACGAAGGTCATGACCATGTTGGCCACCACCGACTCGGTGATGCCGATGTAGTTGACCACCGCCAGCAGCGCGATGAAGACGAGCGAGACGACGAGGATCGGCGGCGCCGCCCAGACCTCGGCGAAGTAGCTGGCGAAGCCGGTGGCCAGGGAGCCGGCGGCGGCGAAGCTGGAGGCGAGGAACAGCACGGTGACCAGGAAGGTCAGCGTGCGGTTGCCGAACGCCTTGTTGATGTAGAGCGCGGCACCGGCGGCCCGGGGGTACTTCGTCGCCAGCTCGGCGTACGCCATGCCCGTCACGGTCGCGATGGTCACGCCGACCGCGAAGGCGAGGAAGAACGCCCCGCCGACGGCCGCCGCCACCGACCCGATGAGCACGTAGATGCCGGAGCCCAGCACGTCGCCCAGCACGTAGAAGAACAGCAGCCGGCCGGTGATCGACCGCTTGAGGTCGGAGTCCTCGTCGAGGTCGGAGGTGGTCTGGTCGGACACGATGGCCTGCTTCCCCTGGGCGGTTGGTCGGTCCTGCGTGTGACGCTGGGGACCGACTCTAGGGGTACGCCGCCCGATCCGTCCGGTTCGGGCTCGCGCGACCTACGAGACGACGACCTCGATGCGCTGGAACTCCTTGAGCTCGGTGTAGCCGGTGGTCGCCATCGCGCGGCGCAGCGCACCGACGAGGTTCATGGTGCCGTCGGCCACGTGGGAGGGCCCGAACAGGATCTGCTCGAGGGTGCCGACGGTGCCGAACTCGACGCGCTGGCCGCGGGGCAGGTCGGCGTGGTGCGCCTCGGTGCCCCAGTGGAAGCCGCGCCCCGGGGCGTCGACGGCGCGCGCCAGCGGCGAGCCGACCATGACGGCGTCGGCGCCGCAGGCGACGGCCTTGGCGATGTCGCCGCTGCGGCCGATGGAGCCGTCGGCGATGACGTGCACGTAGCGGCCGCCCGACTCGTCGAGGTAGTCGCGACGCGCCGCGGCGACGTCGGCGACCGCGCTGGCCATGGGCACGGCGACGCCGAGCACCGTGCGGGTGGTGTGGGCGGCACCGCCGCCGAAGCCCACGAGCACCCCGGCGGCGCCGGTGCGCATCAGGTGCAGCGCCGCCTGGTAGGTCGCGCAGCCTCCGACGATGACCGGCACGTCGAGCTCGTAGATGAAGTCCTTGAGGTTGAGCGGCTCGGCCTGGCTCGAGACGTGCTCGGCGCTGACGGTCGTGCCGCGGATGACGAACATGTCGACGCCGGCGTCGACCACCGTCTTGGCGAACTCCTTGGTGCGCTGCGGCGAGAGGCTCCCCGCCACGGTCACGCCGGCGTCGCGCACCTGCCGGATCCGCTCGGTGATGAGCTCGGCCTTGACCGGCTCGGCGTAGACCTCCTGCATCCGGGTGATCGCCTCGGTGCCCTGCAGGCCGGCGACCTCCTCGAGCAGGTCGGTGGGGTCGTCGTAGCGCGTCCAGAGCCCCTCGAGGT
Organism: Nocardioides marmoraquaticus; assembly: GCF_054777915.1. NCBI lineage: Bacteria > Bacillati > Actinomycetota > Actinomycetes > Propionibacteriales > Nocardioidaceae > Nocardioides > Nocardioides marmoraquaticus. The sequence continues at coordinate 13,053 of NZ_BAAHAA010000026.1, forward strand.
TGAGCACGCCGAGCCCTCCGAGCTGACCGAGGTGGATGGCGGTGGCCGGCGACATGACCGAGTCCATGGGCGCGGCCAGGATCGGGATCTCGAAGGGGTAGGCGTCGATCTGCCACGCCACCGAGACCTCCTCGGGGTCGCGGGTGCGCCGGCTCGGCACGATCGCGATGTCGTCGAAGGCGTAGGCGCGGCGGCCCCGCTTGGCCCGTCCGATCTCGATCTCGGTCACCGGGGAACTCTAGCGAGCAGCGTCAGCCGGCCCCGGCGAGGTCGCCGCTGACGCAGCGGTCGATCGTGGCGCGCAGCCACGCGGCGTACCGCCCCATCGACCAGCCGTTGCGGGTGAAGGTCGCGTAGGTCTCGCTCATGATCATCACCTGCACGACCTCGGCGGCGTCGGGCAGCGGCGCGTCACCGCGGACGAGGAGCGCGACGAACCCCCGCGAGACCGCCAGCCGCCGCAGGTCGGAGCCCTGCCGCATGGCCAGGCACGTGGGGTCGACGAGCGACCCCTCGGCGATGGCGGGCACGAACGGCGCGATCGCCCGGTGCATCCGGCAGGCCAGGGCGACGATCGCGTCGAGCCGCTCGTCGACCGTCGCCAGGTCGTCGAGCCGCAGGTCGGCCACGACCTGCTCGAGCGTGCGGGGGCCCGTGCGCGAGGCGTGGGCCATCGACTGCCACAGCAGCTCGGCCTTGCTGCCGGCCAGCCGCGTGGCGCGGCCGGGCACGAGGCCGAGCTCCTGCTCGAGGTCGTCGAGGTGCGTCCCGCTCCAGCCCCGCTCGGCGAAGGCTCGCGCCGCGGCGGCAAGCAACCGATCGCGGTCCGGTGCCGGCTGCGCCGGGATGGCTTCGGCGGTCACGGCATCGGGGCGGCGCTGCGTCGTCGTCATCAGGGGTGACGATACGGACGAACCGGGTGGGAGCACTACCCCGACGTCACATGCTGAAACGTCAACGATCCGCGGGCACCGGCCGGCACGGCGCGACGGGGCCCTCCGCGATGCCGAACGAGCCCCACGAGCCACCGAGCGTGCGGGTGCCGTCGTCGCCCACCTCGACCTCGGCCGACGTCCGACTCGCAGCGACCACCACGGTCTGGCGGTCACCGACCGCGCCGGGGCCGAGCACGAGGTGGTAGCCGACGCCGTCCCCCATCGAGAAGCGGACACCGGCACCGGCGATCGGCGCCGTCGCGTCGGCGTAGCGCCCGTCGGCGCAGCGCGTGTCGGGGGGGAGGTAGGTGACGTCGGCCGCGACACCGACCCGGGCGAGCGCCCTCTCCAGCCCGGCGGCGTCGGCGAGCCGCTCGACGCGCACGTCGACCCGGCCGTTGGCCCCGCGCACCACGGCGTACGCCGGCTGCTCCCCGCTGAGCGCGGGCAGGGCGAGGCCGGCGCCGACCAGCGCTGCGACGGCAGCCGCTGCCAGCACGGTCCTCGTGGCGCGTCGTCTCGCCGTTGTCGGCTCGACGCTGCCGTCGGCGACCACCTGCCGCAGCTCGTGGAGCAGCGCCTCCTGGAACGGGTCGAGCCGGGCGGAGGTGCTCATCGGCCGCTCCTGACGGGAGTGGGGGCGCTGGCGCTGTCGATGGCCGGGGCAGGCGGGTCCGGCGGCCCGCTCAGCAGCCGTCGAGCGCGGTGCAGCCGGACGCGCGCGGTGCCGGGCCGGATGCCGAGCACCGCTGCCGCCTCGCCGACGTCGAGACCGTCGAGACCCACGAGCTCCATGACCTCGCGCAGGGCGCGTGGCAGCTGCTCGAGACGCCGGTGCAGCACCCGCGCCTCCCGCTCGGCGTCGAGGCGTCCGACGACGGCGTCGTACGCGTCGCCCTGCATCAGGCGACGGCCGCTGACCCGGGAGACGGCCCGGGCGTGGCGCGCCGACCGACGGCGCTCCCCCGCGACCACCGACCGGGCGATCCCGAAGACCCACATCCGGGCCGACCCGAGAGCGGGGTCGTGGGTGTGGGCCCGGGCGACCACGGCGAGGAACACGTCGGCGGTGAGGTCGGCAGCCGTCGCGGCATCGTCGACGCGACGGGCGACGTAGGACTGCACGTCGTCGACGTGCGCCCGGTAGAAGGCCTCGAAGGCGTCGGGGTCGGACGCGATGGCGGCGAGCGACGCTGTCGTCATGCCTCCACTCCGCCGCACGAGCCGCGGCGTTACGTCAGCGCTGACTCAGCGCCAGGAGTAGTTGGGGGCCTCGGCGGTGATCTGCACGTCGTGGGGGTGGCTCTCCTGCAGCGAGGCCGAGGTGATCCGCACGAAACGACCGTTGGCCTGGAGCTCGGGCACGGTGCGGGCACCGATGTAGAACATCGACTGGTGCAGGCCGCCGATGAGCTGGTGGGCGACCGCCGAGAGCGGCCCGCGGTAGGCGACCTGGCCCTCGATGCCCTCGGGCACGATCTTGTCGTCGCTGTCGACCTCGGCCTGGAAGTAGCGGTCCTTGGAGTAGGACTTCTTGCCGCGGCTCGACATCGCGCCGAGCGAGCCCATGCCGCGGTAGGCCTTGTACTGCTTGCCGTTGACGAAGACGAGCTCGCCGGGGCTCTCCTCGCAGCCCGCGAGCAGCGAGCCGACCATCACGCTGTCGGCGCCGGCGACCAGGGCCTTGGCGATCTCGCCGGAGTACTTCATGCCGCCGTCGGCGATGACGGGGACGCCGGCGGGCCGGCACGCCTTGGCGGCCTCGTGGACCGCCGTCACCTGCGGCACGCCGACGCCGGTCACGACGCGGGTGGTGCAGATCGAGCCCGGCCCGACCCCGACCTTGACGGCGTCGGCACCGGCGTCGACGAACGCCTGGGCGCCCTCACGAGTCGCGACGTTGCCGCCGATCACCTGCACGTGGCGGGTGGCCGGGTCGCTCTTGAGCCGCTGCACCATGTCGAGCAGCAGCCGCACGTTGCCGTGGGCGGTGTCGGCGACGAGCACGTCGACGCCCGCCTCGACGAGCGTGGTAGCCCGCTGCCAGGCGTCGCCGAAGTAGCCGATCGCCGCACCCACCATGAGCCGGCCGTGCTGGTCGTTGGAGGCGTGGGGGAACTGCTCGGACTTCACGAAGTCCTTGACCGTGATCAGTCCGGCCAGACGGCCCTCGTCGTCGACGATGGGCAGGCGCTCGCGCTTGTGGCGCCGCAGCAGCGCGGTCGCGTCGTCGCGCGAGATGCCGACCGGCGCGGTGATGAGCGGCATCGGCGTCATGACCTCGTCGACCTTGGTGGTCGCCCACTCCGCGACGGGGGTGAAGCGCAGGTCGCGGTTGGTGATGATGCCGAGGAGGCGGTCGTCGAGGTCGACGACGGGGAGGCCCGAGACGCGGTACTCGCCGCAGATCTTGTCGAGCTCCTCGAGCGTCTTGTCGGGCGTGATGGTGACCGGGTTGGAGATCATGCCGGTCTGGGTGCGCTTGACAAGGTCGACCTGGTAAGCCTGGTCCTCGATCGAGAGGTTGCGGTGCAGCACGCCGAGGCCGCCCTGGCGCGCCATGGCGATGGCCATGCGCGACTCAGTGACGGTGTCCATCGCGGCGCTGACGATCGGCACCTTGAGGCTGATCTCGCGGGTGAGCCGGGAGGTGGTGTCGATGTCGCTCGGCGCCAGGTCGGAGTGACCCGGCAGCAGCAGCACGTCGTCGTAGGTGAGCCCGAGCGGCGCGAAGGGCGCCAGCACCTCGTCGTCGCGGGAGTCGGTCGTCATCGCACCCAGGTCCTTCCACACGCCGTCGGCAGGAAGGGCCAGTCTACGGGCCGGGGCGGCGTACGTCGCCCGGGCCCGGCACCGCGTCAGCGCACCGGCACGGGTCGGCCGGGGCGGGCCCGATCGCCTCCGGGGGAGCGCGGACCGAGCGGGATGCGGGCGCTCAGCACGCCGTCCTGCATCTTGATCAGCGCCCGCATGCCCGTGCCGCAGACCATCGTCACGAAGCCTTCGTCGCGCGCCGAGGCGAGCAGCACCACCTCGCGGGCCCCGCGTCGCGCCGCCAGAGCGCAGGCGCGGTGGAGCAGGGCGGTGCCGATGCCGAGCCGGCGCCACGACGGGTCGACCTCGATGACGAGCTCCTGCTCGGACTCTCCGGTCAGTGCCGCACGTCCGACGACGTGGCGTCCGATCCAGGCCTCGACGCCGGCGGGCGCCTCGGCGTAGTGCACCGGGCCGGACTCCTCCGGCTCGGGTGCCGCCGGACCGGCGGCGAGCGCACGGGCGAGCCCCTCGAGGGCGGCGGCCCGCGAGTGCTCGGTGGCGCTCCACCGCTCGGGGTGCGGACCGAGCAGCCCCTCGAGCAGGCGGGCGGGGTCGGCCCCGGCCACGAGCTCGGTGGCGGCACCGAGCCATCGCGTCGGCTGGTCGATCAGGTCGTGGGTGGTGCAGGGTTCGACGCTCACCTCGTCCCCTCCCGCACCACCCACGAGCTCAGCGACCTCCCGCGCGGACCACGAGTCGGGCGCGCTGAGCACCAGCTCGTCGGTGACCGTGCCGAGATCCGGGAAGATCTGCAGCCCGAGGATGTTGAGCCCGGCCTCGCCGCACGACGCCGCCAGGGCGGCCAGCGCGCCCGGTCGGTCCCGCAACGACGTACGCACCCGGAACAACATGCGCACCACTGTCGCGAGCGCGTGTTGCGGGTCGGCTCCCGGCGTGTTTCGGTCGTGTGACAAGTCCGGGACGCGGCGAGGCCCCCACCCGCCGGAGCGGGAGGGGGCCTCGTCGTGCCTGGTGGGGAGCCGGCTCAGTGGCCGTGACCGTGGCCGTGACCGGCCGCGGCGGGCTCCTCCTCCTCGGGCTTGTCGACGACCAGCGTCTCGGTCGTCAGCAGCATGCCGGCGATCGAGGTGGCGTTGGTCAGCGCCGACTTGGTGACCTTGACCGGGTCGAGGACGCCCTGCGGGAGCAGGTCGCCGTACTCCTCGGTGGCGGCGTTGTAGCCCTGGTTGTTGCCGAGCTCGCGGACCTTGGAGACCACGACGTAGCCCTGCAGGCCGCCGTTCTCGGCGATCCAGCGCAGCGGCTCGTCGGCGGCGCGACGCACGACGCGTACGCCCACGGCCTCGTCACCGGAGAAGCCGAGGTCGCCCTCGAGGGCGGAGACCGCGTGGACGAGAGCGGAGCCGCCGCCGGCGACGATGCCCTCCTCGATCGCGGCGCGCGTGGCGGAGACGGCGTCCTCGATGCGGTGCTTCTTCTCCTTCAGCTCCACCTCGGTGGCCGCGCCGACGCGGACGACGCAGACGCCGCCGGCGAGCTTGGCGAGCCGCTCCTGCAGCTTCTCGCGGTCCCAGTCGGAGTCGGTCGCCTCGATCTCGGCCTTGATCTGGTTGACGCGGCCGGAGACCTCGGCGGCGTCGCCGCCGCCCTCGACGATCGTGGTGTTGTCCTTGGTGACCACGACGCGGCGCGCGGTGCCGAGCACGTCGAGACCGACCTGGTCGAGCTTGAGGCCGACCTCGGGGGCGACGACCTGACCACCGGTCAGGGTCGCGATGTCCTGCATCATCGCCTTGCGGCGGTCACCGAACGCAGGGCTCTTGACCGCGACGGCGTTGAAGGTGCCGCGGATCTTGTTGACCACCAGCGTCGACAGGGCCTCGCCCTCGACGTCCTCGGCGAGGATGAACAGCGGCTTGCCGGCCTGGATGACCTTCTCCAGCAGCGGGAGCAGCTCGGCGATCGCCGAGATCTTCCCCTGGTGCAGCAGGATGTAGGGGTCGTCGAGGACGGCCTCCATCGACTCCTGGTCGGTGACGAAGTAGGGCGAGAGGTAGCCCTTGTCGAACTGCATGCCCTCGGTGAACTCGAGGTCGGTGCCCATGGTGTTGGACTCCTCGACGGTGATGACACCGTCCTTGCCGACCTTGTCGAAGGCCTGCGCGAGCAGGTCGCCGATGTGGCTGTCACGGCTCGAGACCGTGGCGACGGCGGCCATGTCGCTGACGTCGTCGACGTCGCGGGCCGCCTTGCCGAGCGCCTCGGAGACGACGGCCGCGGCGGCGTCCATGCCGCGCTTGAGCGCCATCGGGTTCGCACCCGCCGCGACGGCGCGCAGGCCCTCGTGGACCATCGCCTGCGCGAGCACGGTCGCGGTGGTGGTGCCGTCACCGGCGACGTCGTTGGTCTTGGTGGCGACCTCCTTGGTGAGCTGCGCACCGAGGTTCTCGAACGGGTCGTCGAGCTCGACCTCACGCGCGACGGTCACGCCGTCGTTGGTGATGGTCGGCGCGCCCCACTTCTTGTCGAGGACGACGTAGCGGCCGCGGGGGCCGAGCGTCACCTTGACGGCGTCGGCGAGCTTGTCGACGCCACGCTCCAGCGAGCGACGAGCGTTCTCGTCGAACTCCAGGATCTTGGGCATGTGTTGCCTCCTAGGGCAGAGAGCTTCAGGAACGAGTCAGCCGCGTGCCCGACGCCCGGGGAGCGCCGGGCACGCGGCTGTCACGGGGTGCGTCAGGAGACGACCGCGAGGACGTCGCGGGCGGAGAGGATGAGGTACTCCTCGCCGGCGTACTTGACCTCGGTGCCGCCGTACTTGCTGTAGATCACCTTGTCGCCGACGTTGACGTCGAGCGGGACGCGGTTGCCGTTGTCGTCGATGCGACCGGGGCCGGTCGCGAGGACCTCGCCCTCCTGCGGCTTCTCCTTGGCGGTGTCCGGGATGACCAGGCCGGACGCCGTCGTCTGCTCGGCCTCCAGGGCCTTGACGACGATCCGGTCCTCGAGGGGCTTGATGTTGACCGACACGTGTCGACCTCCACTTTCCACTGAAGTATCGATGGGTTGTCCGATGCGAAGTCTCCGCCTGTGCGGGCACGCCGTCGCGGGGGTCGTGCGCCGTACGGGCGCTGGCACCCTCACGGGGAGAGTGCCAACGAAAAACTAGCACTCCCGCGCAGCGAGTGCCAGGCGACCCCGGGCGACGACGAGGTGAAGAATGCGCGGCGTGGACGTCGACGACTTCGCCTGGCTGCTGACCGACGAGGGGCAGCGAGTGCTGGCGATCGCCGAGGACGGGCCGGCCGACGACGACCCGGTGCAGCGGCTTCCCCGCGTGCGGTCGCTGACCACGCCGTCGCGTGCCGCCACGGCCGTCACCCAGGCGCAGCTGCGCCGCCGCGCCGTGCCCAGGCTCGGCGCCGACGCGGCCCGCATGTACTTCACCCCCGAGGCGCTGGAGCAGGCCACCCGCGCCAGCGTCGCGGCCCACCGCGCGGCCCGGGCCCGGGCCGGCCTGCGCACCAGCGTCGTCGACCTCGGTTGCGGCGTCGGCGGCGACCTCGTCGCCCTCGCCCGGGCGGGGCTCGTCGTCGCCGGCGTCGACAGCGACCCCGTCCGGGTGGCCGTCGCCCGCGCCAACCTCGCGGCGCTCGGGCTCGGCGGGGCGGTGCAGGTCGGCGACGCCACGACGGTCGACACCACCCCCTTCGACCTCGCGTACGCCGACCCGGCCCGCCGTGGCGCGCGGGGCCGCAGCTTCGACGTCGCCGACTGGTCGCCCCCGTGGGACTTCGTGACCTCGCTGCTGCGGCGCGACGCCTGCGTCAAGCTCGCGCCCGGCCTGCCCCACGACCTGGTGCCATACGGCGTCGAGGCCGAGTGGGTCTCCGACCCCGGGCCCGGCGGCGGCGTCAAGGAGGCGGTGCTCTGGTCGGGGGCCCTCGCCAGCACGGTGCGCCGCGCCACCGTCCTCGCGCCGGCCGGGCCCGCCACGCTGACCACCGACGACCTGCCCGACGGCGACCCGCCCGTCGCACCCGTGGCGGCGTACCTGCTCGAGCCGGACGGCGCCGTCGTGCGCGCCGGCCTCGTCGCCGCCGTCGCCGCCCGCGCCGGGGGCCACCTCGTCGACCCGCACATCGCCTGGGTCAGCGCCGAGCGGGCGAGCACGACACCGCTGGCGCGGGCCTACCGGGTGCTCGAGGAGCTGCCGTTCCGCGAGAAGCCGCTGCGCGCGGCCCTGCGCGAACGCGGCATCGGCACGCTGGCCATCAAGACCCGCGGCGTCTCCGTCACCCCCGAGCAGCTGCGGCCCCGGCTGCGCCTGACCGGCGACGAGGCGGCGACGCTGGTGCTCACCCGCGTCGCCGGTCGGGGTACGGCGCTGCTCGTCGAGCCCTGCTGAGCAGCGCGGCCACCGCCAGCCCGAGCACCGTGCCGACGGTGTCGGCGGCGAGGTCGACCAGGTCGCCGTCACGGCCGATCGGCAGGCTCGCCTGCAGCACCTCGGTGAGGGCGGCGTACGCCACCAGGCCGACGCCGAGCGGCAGCGGACGCCACCCGGCGGCCCGGCCCAGCACCGCGAGCGCCGCGAAGAGCAGCGCGTGGACGACCTTGTCGGAGCCGTCGGGTCCGCCCTCCGGCGGTGCCGGCGTCAGGAACAGGTAGAGCGTCAGCCCCACCACGAGCCCGAAGGCGACCCGGGCGAGCCTCACACGTGGTCGCGCTCGGCGCCGATGGTGGTGTCGGGGCCGTGGCCGGTGTGCACCACGGTCTCGTCGGGCAGGTCGAAGAGCGTGGTCCGGATCGAGTCCTTGATCAGGTCGGCGTCGCTGAACGACCGGCCAGTCGCCCCCGGACCACCCTCGAAGAGGGTGTCGCCGGTGAAGACGCAGCCGAGGTCGTGGACGTAGAGGCAGACCGCGCCCGGCGCGTGGCCCGGGGTGTGCAGCACCTTGAGCACGGCGCCGGCGACCTTGATGGTCTGGCCGTCCTCGAGGTCGACGTCCCACAGGACGTCGGGGTGGGTCAGCTCCCACACTTCTCTGTCGTCCGGGTGCAGCAGGATCGGCGCGCCGACGCGCTCGCGCAGCTCGGGCGCGACCCGCACGTGGTCGTCGTGGGCGTGGGTCGCCACGATCGCCTTCACGGTGCGGCCCCCGATCAGCCGCACGATGTCGTCGACGCTGTGCGGGGCGTCGATGACCACGCACTCGTCGTCGTCGCCGACGACCCAGACGTTGTTGTCGACCTCGTGGGTCTCGCCGTCGAGGCTGAAGGTGCCGGACGTGACGACGTGGTCGACCCTCAGGTTGGAGCTCACAGGACCACCACCGAGCGGAGCACCGGCTCCTGGTCCGGGCCGCCGTGCATCTTGTGGAAGGCCGCCTCGACGTCGTCGAGCCCGACCTCCTCGGTCACGAACGCGTCGAGGTCGAGCCGGCCCTGGCGGTAGAGGTCGACCAGCATCGGGAAGTCGCGGCTCGGCAGGCAGTCGCCGTACCAGCTGGACTTCAGCGAGCCGCCGCGGCCGAACACGTCGATCAGCGGGATCTCGGGGGTCTTCATGTCGGGCGTCGGGACGCCGACGAGGACCAGGGTGCCGGCGAGGTCACGGGCGTAGAACGCCTGCTTCCAGGTCTCGGGCCGACCGACCGCCTCGATGACCACGTCGGCCCCGTCGGCGCCCGGGTGCAGCAGGCTGGCGGCGCAGATCTCCTTGATCGCGGCGACCGGGTCGGTCTCCTTGCTGTTGACCACGTGGGTGGCGCCGAGGCCCTGGGCGATCGCGAGCTTGCGGTCGTCGATGTCGACGGCGATGACGACGTCGGCACCCGCGAGCACCGAGCCGGCGACCGCGGCCACCCCCACGCCGCCGCAGCCGATCACGGCGACGCTCTTGCCGCGGCCGACCGCACCGGTGTTGATGGCCGCACCGATGCCGGCCATGACGCCGCAGCCGAGCAGGCCGACCGCGGCGGGACGGGCCGACTCGTCGACCTTGGTGCACTGACCGGCCGCGACCAGCGTCTTCTCGGCGAAGGCACCGATGCCCAGCGCCGGGGACAGCTCGGTGCCGTCCTCCAGTGTCATCTTCTGCTCGGCGTTGTGGGTGGCGAAGCAGTACTGCTCCTCACCGCGCTTGCAGGCCCGGCACTCACCGCACACGGCGCGCCAGTTCAGCACCACGAAGTCGCCCGGGGCCACCTCGGTGACCCCGTCACCGACCGACTCGACCACGCCCGCGGCCTCGTGGCCCAGCAGGAACGGGAACTCGTCGTTGATGCCGCCCTCGCGGTAGTGCAGGTCGGTGTGGCAGACCCCGCACGCCTGGATCGCCACCACGGCCTCGCCCGGACCGGGGTCGGGGACGTTGATGGTCTCGATCGAGACCGGCTCGCCCTTCGCCTTGGCCACGACGGCCCTCACCTGCTGCGGCATGCGTGCTCTCCCTCTCCTGCGTCGGCTGCGTCGCGCCCAACCTAGTGGTCGGGCCCGCGCCGGCGCAGGTACCCGTTCAGGCGCTGACCTGCTCCACCGGCATGCTCGAGTCGGCGGGCAGGTGGAGGGCGGACGGCGCACGGCCGCGGGCGACCATCTCGGCGCCCAGGGCGGCCACCATCGCGCCGTTGTCGGTGCACAGCCCCGGCCGCGGCACCCGCACCCGGATGCCGTGCCGGGCCGCGCGCTCCTCGGCGAGCACCCGCAGCCGCGAGTTGGCCGCGACGCCACCACCGAGCAGCAGGTCGTCGATGCCCTCGGCGACGGCGGCGTCGACGGCCTTGCGGGTCAGCACGTCGCACACGGCCTCCTGGAACGACGCCGCCACGTCGGCCACCGGCACCGGCTCGCCGGCGTCCTCGCGGGCCTGGACCCAGCGGGCGACGGCGGTCTTGAGACCGGAGAACGAGAAGTCGAAGCGGTGCCGCTCGAGGTCGCGCCGCGACGTCAGGCCGCGGGGGAAGTCGATCGACACCGACGAGCCCGAGCGGGCCGCCCGGTCGACGTGGGGGCCGCCCGGGAAGGGCAGCCCGAGCAGCCGGGCGACCTTGTCGAAGGCCTCCCCCGCCGCGTCGTCGATGGTGCTGCCGAGCGGGTCGACACTGGTGGTCACGTCGGCGACCCGCAGCAGCGAGGAGTGCCCGCCGGAGACCAGGAGCGCCAGGCACGGGTCGGGCAGCGCGCCGTGCTCGAGCTGGTCGACCGCGACGTGCGCGGCGAGGTGGTTGACGCCGTACAGCGGGCGGCCGAGACCGAGCGCGAGGCTCTTGGCGGCGGCGACCCCGACGAGCAGGGCACCGGCCAGGCCGGGACCAGCGGTGACCGCCACGGCGTCGACGTCGTCGAGGCGTACGCCGGCCTGGGCGCAGGCCCGCTCGACCGTCGGCACCATCGCCTCGAGGTGGGCCCGCGAGGCCACCTCGGGCACCACGCCGCCGAAGCGTGCGTGCTCGTCGACCGACGAGGCGACCGCGTCGGCGAGCAGCTCGTGGCCGCGGACCAGGCCGACCCCGGTCTCGTCGCAGGAGGTCTCGATGCCGAGGACGAGTGGAGCGCTCACGGGCTCATGGTGGCACGCCCCCGGCCGCGGGTAACGTCGCGGAGATGGACCTCCTCGACGACGCCCGCGCCCTGTCCGACGACCTCGACCGACTGCGCCGCGAGCTGCACGCCGAGCCCGAGATCGGCCTGGAGCTGCCGCGCACCCAGGAGAAGGTGCTGGCCGCGCTCGACGGCCTCGGCTACGAGGTCGCGACCGGCACCGCGACGACGTCGGTCACGGCCGTGCTGCGCGGCGACGCCCGCGACGACACCGACCCCCGCACGGTGCTGCTGCGCGGCGACATGGACGCGCTGCCCGTCGCAGAGGAGACCTGCCTCGACTTCGCCGCCACCAACGGCGCGATGCACGCGTGCGGCCACGACCTCCACACCACGGCGCTCGTCGGCGCGGCCCGGCTGCTCTCGCAGCACCGCGACCAGCTGCGCGGCGACGTGGTGCTGATGTTCCAGCCCGGCGAGGAGGGCTGGGACGGCGCCGGCGTGATGATCGACGAGGGCGTGCTCGACGCGGCCGGGCGGCGCGTCGACGCGGCGTACGGCATGCACGTCTTCAGCTCGGCCTACACGCCCGGCGTCTTCACCAGCCGGCACGGCTCGATGATGTCGGCCTCGCACGAGCTCAAGGTGCGGGTGCACGGCCAGGGCGGCCACGGCTCCATGCCCTTCCGCGCCAAGGACCCCATCGCCGCGATGGCCGAGATGATCACGTCGCTGCAGACGATGGTCACCCGACGCTTCGACGTCTTCGACCCGGTCGTCATCACCGTCGGACGCGTCGAGGGCGGGACCAAGCGCAACGTCATCCCCGACGTCGCCGGCTTCGAGGCCACGGTGCGTCGCTTCTCCGAGCCCAACCGCGAGCGGCTCGCGACCGGCATCACCGACACCCTCGAGGGCGTCGCGCGGGCCCACGGCGTCGAGGTCGAGGTGCTGTTCCGCGACGAGTACCCCCTCACCGTCAACACCGACGCCGAGGTCGACTTCGCCGCCGACGTCGTGCGCGACGTGCTCGGCGAGGAGCGGTGGGAGCCGATGGCCAACCCGATCGCCGGCTCCGAGGACTTCAGCCGGGTGCTCGACGCCGTGCCCGGCGCCTTCGTCGGCATCGGCGCCACGCTGCCCGGCCTCGACCCCGAGACGGCGCCGACCAACCACTCGCCGCGCGCCGACTTCGACCCGGGCGTGCTGCCCGACGCCGCAGCGACGTACGCCGCCCTCGCCGTGCGGCGCCTGCAGCAGCTCACGGCCTGAGCTCGAGCACCACCGCCGTCGCGCCGCCCGCGTAGTAGCGGGGGCGGCGCGCCAGCTCGACGAAGCCCCGCGCGGCGTAGAACGCCTGCGCGCCCACGTTGTCCTCGCGCACCTCCAGCAGCACCCGCTCCCCTGGCCCGGCCAGGGCGACCACGGCCTCGAGCAGCGCGCTCGCCAGGCCCGTACGCCGCTGCGGCTCCACCACCGCGATGCGCTGCAGCTCGACGACGTCGCCGGCGACCGCCGACACCGCGTGGCCGACGACGACCCCGTCGCGCTCGGCCACCAGGTAGGTCGTGGTCGGCAGCCGCCCCCCGAGCCCCTCGCGGAGCAGCACCTCGCTCCACGCGTCGGGCCCGAGCCCCTCGCGCTCGAGCGCGGCCACGGCGTCGAGGTCGTCCGGCACCGCGCGTCTCACCACCACGCCCATCCCCCCATCCTCCCCCCCGGGCGTCCGGCGTGACGTGGTGGCGGTGGCGCGGTCCGGACCGCGGACGGGGCAATCCGGACGGGCACCGGCGACGAAGCACTGGCATGACCTCCCCCGGACCGTCCGTGCTCCGTGGCTTCACCACCGGCCTGCTGGCCGCCCTCGCGGGCGCCGCGGCCGGGCACCTCGTCGCCGCCCTGCTGCAGCCCTCCGCCTCGCCGGTGCTGGCGGTGGGCAGCCGGGTGATCGACCTGACGCCGACGCCGGTCAAGGTGTGGGCGGTGCGCGAGCTCGGCAGCGCCGACAAGCCCGTGCTCATCGGCAGCGTCCTCGCCGTGACCCTGCTCCTCGCCGGGCTCATCGGGGTCGTCGCCCGGCGCCGTCAGGGGCTGGGGGTGGCGCTGCTGCTGGTGCTGGTCGGCCTCGCGACGGCCGCCGCCGTGGTCCAGCCCGCCGCCCGGCCGCTCGACGTCGTCCCCGGCGTCGTGACTGCGGTCGTGGGCGTCGCGGTGCTGCTGCTGCTCTCGCGCCCGGCCGCGCAGGAGTCCGGCGGACGCCGCTCCTTCCTGCTGGCGGCCGGAGGCGTGGCCGTGCTCGGCGCCGTCGCCGGTGCCGCCGGGCAGCTGGTCGTCCGGGCCAAGGACTCCGTGGCCGACCTGGTCCTGCCCGCGGCCCGGCGCCCGCTGGCGCCGCTGCCGACGGGGCTGGAGTCGCGCTTCGAGGTCACCCCGCTGGTCACGCCCAACGACGACTTCTACCGCGTCGACATCAACCTCACCGTGCCCGTGGTCGACCCCGACTCGTGGACGTTGACGGTCGACGGCGACGTCGAGCGCGAGCTCTCGCTGACCTTCGAAGAGCTCACCGCGATGGACGTCGTGGAGCGCGACGTCACCATGACCTGCGTCAGCAACGAGGTCGGCGGCAACCTGCTCGGCGGCGCACGGTGGCTCGGCGTCCCGCTGAAGGACGTGCTCGACCGGGCCGGTATCGACGGCACCTCGGCCGACCAGGTGCTCTCCACCTCCGTCGACGGCTTCACGCTGTCGACGCCGCTCGATGTCGCCCTGGAGCGCACCCACGTCGTGTTCGGCATGAACGGCGAGCCGCTGCCGCGCGACCACGGCTTCCCGGTCCGGCTGATCACCCCCGGCATCTACGGCTACGTCGGTGCCACCAAGTGGGTCACCACGCTCACGCTGACGACCTTCGCCGACCAGATGGCGTACTGGACCGAGCGGCAGTGGGCCGAGCAGGCCCCCATCAAGCTCTCGAGCCGCATCGACACGCCCCGGCCCTTCGCCCCGCTGGAGGCGGGGCGCACCGCCGTCGCCGGCGTCGCCTGGGCGCAGCCGCACGGCGTGGCGAAGGTCGAGGTCCGCATCGACGACGGCGAGTGGCAGCAGGCCCGGCTGGGCCCGGAGGTCAACGCGTCGTACTGGCGGCAGTGGTACCTGCCGTGGGAGGCGACGAGCGGTCCCCACGACCTCGCCGTGCGCGCGACCGACACCCGGGGCGAGGTGCAGACCGACGAGCGCGCGACGCCGTTCCCCAGCGGCTCCTCGGGCATCCAGTCGCTCGTCGTCACCGTGTCCTGACGCGGCCGCCCGGTGGACGGACGTCCACCGGAATTCATCTCGATTCTCCCCAATCCGGCAACCGCCGGGCACCGAAGACCCAGCAAGAACCAACCACCACGAAAGGGTTCCCGATGACCACCACGCTCCGCCGCACCGGTATCGCCGCCATGGCGCTGACCGTCTCCTTCGGCATGGCCGCCTGTGGCTCCGACGACAGCAGCAGCGAGTCGGGCTCCGGCAGCTCCACCGAGTCCTCCAGCGCCGCCTCGCCCAGCGAGGAGGCCAGCCCCAGCGAGGAGGCCGCCGCCAGCGGCGAGTTCGGCGCCGCGTGCGCCGACGTGCCCGCCGACGGCCCCGGCTCGTTCCAGGGCATGTCCGAGGCCCCGGTCGCCACCGCCGCCAGCAACAACCCGGTGCTCTCGACGCTCGTCCAGGCCGTCGGTGCCGCCGACCTGGTCGACACCCTCAACACCACCGACGACATCACCGTCTTCGCGCCGGCGAACGCCGCGTTCGAGGCCGTGCCGCAGGCCGACCTGCAGGCGCTGCTGAAGAACAAGAAGCAGCTCACCAACGTGCTGACCTACCACGTCGTCCCCGGTCGCCTCGCGCCCGAGGACCTGGCCGGCACCCACGCGACCCTGCAGGGCGCCGACGTCGAGGTCGAGGGCTCCGGCGAGGACTTCACCGTCAACGGCGACGCCAGCGTCGTCTGCGGCAACGTGCAGACCGCCAACGCCACCGTCTACATCATCGACGGCGTCCTGATGCCGCCGGCCAACTGACGATCCGGCCGACAGCACCACTGCGATCTGCGAAAGTTGCTCACGTGACCACTGCAGGACGCGACGCGGCCACCGGCTCCCCCCTCGGGGAGCCGGTGGCTGCGGGGGCTCGTCAGACGAGCCGCACCGGCGCGGACCACCTCGCCGCCCTGCTCCAGAGATGCGGTCGGGGCGACGAGGCCGCCTTCGCCGAGCTGTACGACGCCGTCGCACCGCGGGTGCTCGGGCTCGTGCTGCGCGTCGTGCGCGACCGCAGCCAGTCCGAGGAGGTCACCCAGGAGGTGCTCCTGGAGGTCTGGCGCCACGCGGGCCGCTTCGACACGGGCCAGGGCAGCGCCACCTCGTGGATCCTCACCATCGCCCACCGCCGGGCGGTCGACCGGGTCCGCTCGGCCGAGGCAGGCTCGCGACGCGAGTCGACGTACCACCAGAACACGCACGAACCAGCGCACGACGCCACCGCCGAGGCAGCCCATGCCTCGCTGGAGGCCCGCCGCGTGCGCCAGGCCCTCCAGGGCCTGACCGAGGTCCAGCGCGAAGCGCTCGAGCTGGCCTACTTCGGCGGATACACCCACACCGAGGTCGCAGCCCTGCTCGACCTGCCGGTGGGGACAGCCAAGACCAGAATCCGAGACGGCTTGATCCGGCTCCGGGACACGATGGGGGTGGGACAGTGAGCATGCCGAACTCCGAATCCGTGCACGCCCTGTCCGGGGCCTACGCGGTCGACGCCCTCGAGGACGACGAGCGCGCCGCGTTCGAGCGGCACCTCGAGCGCTGCGAGGACTGCCGCCACGAGATCGCCTCGCTGCGCGAGGCCGCTGCGCTGATGTCGCTCGACGCCCGGGTGGCTCCGCCTCCCGGCCTGCGTGACCGCTTGCTCTCCGACATCGCGCAGGTGCGTCCGCTCCCGCCGGTGACCGAGCGGCCCGAGAGCCCCGCACCGGCCGCCGGGGGCGCCACGGTGCTGCCGTTCCGACGTCGGATCGGCCAGCGGGCCCGGGTCGCCGTCGCCGCGGCGGCCGTCGTGGTCGTCGGCATCGGCCTGGGCGTCTCCCAGCCGTGGGCTCCCGACGACGACCCGCCGGTCGCCGCCGAGCGGGTGCTGGCCTCGACCGACGCCCAGGCGGTCACCCAGCGCTTCCCCGACGGCTCCAGCGCGACGGTGACCCGCTCGCCGAGCCAGGGGCTCGCCGTCATCCAGACCAGCGACATGGCCGACCCGCCGGCCCAGCGCGTGTTCGAGCTGTGGCTGCTCGACGCCGAGGGGGCCGCGGTGCCGGCCGGCGTGATGAGCTCCGGCGGCGACAAGACCGTCGTGCTCGACGGCGACGCCGCCGAGGCCGCCGCCGTCGCCATCACCGAGGAGCCCCAGGGCGGCTCGCAGCAGCCCACGAGCGACCCCATCGCCATGTTCGACCTGGAGGACGTGTGACCTCTGCCGCTCCTGCGGCGGGTCCCGGCACGGTCGCCGTCATCGGCAGCGGCGTGGCCGGCCTGCTCGCCGCGCACGTCCTGACCCGCGCCGGCAGCCGCGTCACCGTCCACGAGGCTGACGCGCGCCTCGGCGGCCACGCCGACACCCACGACGTCGAGACGCCCGACGGCACGATCGGCGTCGACACCGGCTTCATCGTGCACAACCACCGCACCTACCCCCACCTGCTGCGGCTCTTCCACGAGCTCGACGTCCCGACCCAGGAGTCGGAGATGTCGCTGTCGGTGCGCGACGCCGCGACCGGGCTGGAGTGGGCGGGCGCGCTCGGGCTGCCCGGTCTCTTCCCCAGCTGGCGCAACCTCGTCCGCCCCGACTACCTGCGCATGCTGGTGGAGATCCCGCGGTTCCACCGCCACGCCGCGCGGTTGCTGCGGGAGACCGACGACAGCACCGACGTCGCGGGCGACGGCCGCACGCTGCGCGACTTCCTCGACGACGGCGGCTACAGCGAGACCTTCCGCACCCACTTCGTGGAGTCGCTCGTCGCGTGCGTGTGGTCGTGCGACCCCACCGTCTCCCTCGACTACCCGGCGCGCTACCTCTTCGCCTTCCTGCGCCACCACGGCATGCTCGGCGTCTTCGGCTCGCCGACCTGGCGCACCGTCACCGGCGGCTCGCGCACGTACGTCGAGCGGGTCGCCGCCGGCCTGCACGAGGTGCGCCTCGGCACCAAGGTCACCCACGTGCGGGAGGTCGCCGACGGGGTCGAGGTCACCGACGGCAACGGCGAGACCCGCCGCTTCGACGCCGCCGTCGTCGCCACGCACCCGCACCAGGCCCTGGCCATGCTGGCCGAGCCGACCGCGGCGCAGCGCGAGGTGCTGACGGCGATGCCGTACTCGCGCAACACCACCCAGCTGCACACCGACACCAGCGTGCTGCCCCGTCACGGCCGCGCGCGGGCGTCGTGGAACTACCTGCGCCGCGTCCCGGGTTCCGACTCCCCCGGACCGGTGACGGTCAGCTACGACATGAGCCGGCTGCAGCGCCTGCCCGAGCAGCCCGACGGGACCCGCTACGTCGTCACCCTCGGCGGCCAGGACCTCGTCGACCAGTCGACCGTGCTGGCCACGATGGAGTACGAGCACCCGATCTACACCCCCGAGTCGGTCGCCGCCCAGCGCCGGCTCGGCGAGGTCGACGGCGAGCGGCTGGTCTTCGCCGGCGCCTACCACGGCTGGGGCTTCCACGAGGACGGCGCCCGCTCCGGCGTCGACGCCGCGCGGCGGCTCGGCGTCGAGTGGCCCCACGCGGGGGTCGAGCACCTGCCGCGCGAGGCGGCGGCGTACGCCACGACGATCCGGCACACCCGGCGCCAGCCCTGGCGCCGCAGCTTCGCCCACGACTCCACGACCTGGCTGGTCGACCTCGACCACCTGCCGCGGCGTCGCGGGCTGCGCGCCCTGCTCGCCGGCACCTTCGAGGCCCGCGACCACCTCGGCGACCCCGAGGGCGCGCTGAAGGACAACGTCGAGCACTTCCTGCGGCTGCAGGGCCTCGAGCCCGACGGTGGCCGCGTCCTCATGGCCGCCAACGCGCGCGCCTGGGGCTGGTGCTTCAACCCCATCAGCGTCTTCTGGTGCTTCCGCAAGGACGGGTCGTCGCTCGGGGTCGTCGTCGAGGTGCACAACACCTACGGCGACCGGCACGCCTACCTCGTCCACCCCGACGCCCAGGGGCGGGCCCGCACCGACAAGCAGATGTACGTCTCGCCCTTCCACGGCACCGACGGCTGGTACGACGTCGCGGTGCCCGTGCCCGGCGACCGGCTCCACGTCGCCGTCACCCTCCACACCGACGACGGGGCCGTCTTCAGCGCCTCGCTCGACGGCCGCCGCACGGACGCCTCGCCGCTGCGCACCGCCCCGGCGGCGCTGCGGCACACCGTGCTGATACACCTCCACGGGGTGTGGCTCTGGGCGCGACGCCTCGGCGTGCGCCCCCGCCCCCGTCACCAGCACCAAGAAGGAGTGCGATGACCACCCACGAGCGGACCCCGGACCTCGGCTCCGGCATCGTCGACGCCTGGCCCGGCCTGCACCGCGTGCCGACCGGCCCGCGCGCCGACGTCGGCCGACGGATCGCCCGACGCATCTTCCGCAGCGCCGTCGGCCGCCTCGGCGTGACCGTCGTCGAGGGCGACGGCCCCGACGCCCGCACCCTCGGCCGCGGCGGACCCCGCGCCGTGCTGCACCGGCCCGACGAGTTCTACCGCCGCCTCGCCCAGGACGGCCTGATCGGGTTCGGGGAGGCCTACCTCACCGGCGCCTGGTCGGCCGACGACCTGGGCGGCTTCCTCACCGTGCTCGCCGCCGAGATGCCGACGCTGGTGCCCGCCCCGCTGCAGAAGCTGCGAGCGGCGTACGTACGCCGACCCCCGCGGGGCGACCAGAACACCACCGGCAACACCCGCGACAACATCGCGCACCACTACGACCTGTCGAACGACCTGTTCGCCACCTTCCTCGACCCGACGCTGACCTACTCCGCGGCGCTCTTCGACACCGCGGTGGTCACCGGTCGCGACGAGCACGGCGAGCACCCCGTGGCGACCCCTCCCGGCCTGGAGGCCGACGACCTCGAGACCGCGCAGGTGCGCAAGATCGACCGGCTGCTCGACGCCGCCGGCGTCCGCGAGGGCTCGCAGGTGCTCGAGGTCGGCACCGGCTGGGGGGCGCTGGCGGTCCGCGCGGCCCAGCGCGGCGCTACGGTGCACTCGGTGACCCTGTCGAGCGAGCAGCTCGCTCTGGCCCAGGAGCGGGTCGACGCGGCCGGCGTCGCCGACCGGGTCACGCTCGAGCTGTGCGACTACCGCCGGGTGGTGGGGCAGTACGACGCCGTGGTCTCGGTCGAGATGATCGAGGCCGTCGGCCACGAGTACTGGTCGACGTACTTCCGCACCATCGACGCCCGCCTCGCCCCGGGCGGGCGGGCCGCGATCCAGGCGATCACGATGCCGCACGACCGGATGCTGGCGACCAAGCACACCTACACCTGGATCAACAAGTACATCTTCCCCGGCGGCTTCCTGCCCTCGGTGCGCGTGCTCGACGAGATCACCGCTGCCGACACCTCGCTGCGGCTGGTCGACCGGCTCGGGATGGGCAGCCACTACGCCGAGACGCTCGCCCGCTGGGACCGCGCCTTCCTCGCCGCCCGCGACCAGGTCGCCGCGCTCGGCTTCGACGAGGTGTTCGAGCGGATGTGGCACTTCTACCTCGAGTACTCCCGCGCCGGCTTCGCCTCGGGCTACCTCGACGTCCAGCAGCTCGCCTTCGCGCGACCCGACGAGCAGGAGCAGCAGTGACCACCACGCAGGACCCCTCCGTCGCCGAGCCGGTCGCGACGACCGGCGTCGCACAGCGCCTCGCCGAGGCGCTGCGCCCCTTCGTGGGCGGCGACCTGCCGGTGCGGCTGCGGGCGTGGGACGGCTCCGAGGCCGGCCCCGCCGACGCCCCGATCGTCGAGCTGCGCTCCCGCGACGCCGTGCGCCGCCTGCTCTGGGCCCCGGGCGAGCTCGGGGCCGCCCAGGCCTACGTGACCGGCGAGCTCGAGGTGCACCACGACCTCGACGCCGCGCTGACCCACGTGTGGCAGGTCGTCGCCGACCGCGGGCTGTCGGGCGTGCGACCGTCGCCGCAGGCCTTCGTGCGGGCGCTGCGCACGGCCGTCGACGTCGGGGCGCTGGGCACGCGGCCCGAGCCGCCGGCCTCCCAGGCCAGGTTGCGCGGCCGGTTGCACTCCAAGCTGCGTGACTCGCGGGCCATCAGCCACCACTACGACCTCAGCAACGAGTTCTACTCGTTGATCCTCGAGCCGCAGATGGCCTACTCGTGCGGCTACCACGCCACCCCCGACGTCTCGGTCGAGGAGGCGCAGCGCGCCAAGCTCGACCTGGTGTGCACCAAGCTCGGCCTCGAGCCCGGCACGCGCTTCCTCGACGTCGGCTGCGGCTGGGGATCGCTGTCGCTGCACGCCGCCGAGCACTTCGGCGCCCAGGTGACCGGCGTGACCATCGCCGCGGAGCAGAAGAAGTTCATCGACGCCCGCATCGCCGAGCGCGGGCTCCAGGACCGCGTCGAGATCCGGCTGCAGGACTACCGCGAGGTGCCCGAGAAGCACTTCTACGACGCGGTCGGCTCCCTCGAGATGGGCGAGCACGTCGGCGAGCGCAACTACGCGACGTACGCCTCGGTGCTGCACGACGCGGTGCGGCCCGGCGGGCGGGTGCTGGTGCAGCAGATGTCGCGCTCGGGCGGTCGCAAGGGCCACCCCGGCGGCGGGCCCTTCATCGAGTCCTTCATCGCCCCCGACATGCACATGCGCCCTGTCGGCGAGACCGTCGGCTTCCTCGAGCGCGCCGGCCTGGAGGTGCGCGACGTGCACGCCATGCGCGAGCACTACGTGCTCACGGTGGCCGGGTGGATCGAGAACTTCGAGCGCAACGCCGACCGGCTGCGCGAGCTCGTGGGCGAGGAGGTGCTGCGCGTGTGGCGGCTCTACCTCGTCGGGGGGTCGATGGCCTTCCGCGACGGCCGGATGGGCGTCGACCAGATCCTCATGGTGCGTCCCGGCGCACCCCACACCCTGCCCGCGGTGCGGGGGTACTAGCCGCGCATGACCTCCTCCGTGCTGGTGATGGTCCTGGTCTCGGCGCTGACCGTCGCGCTCGTCATGACGGCCACGGCCCTGTGGGCCCGCCGCGAGGGCCGGGTGGTCGTGGTCGACGCGGCCTGGGGCGGCGGCTTCGTCGTGGTCGCGCTCGTGTGCGCGCTCCTCGGCGACGCCCCCGTGCGGTGGCTGCTCCTCGTCCTCGTGGGCGTGTGGGGGCTGCGTCTCGCGCGGCACACGCTGCAGCGGCTGCTGGCCACCGACGAGGAGGACCCGCGCTACGCCGAGCTGCTCGACGGCCAGCCGTTCTCCGTCGCGGTGAAGAAGGTCTTCGTGACCCAGGGCGTCGCGATGTGGTTCGTCTCGCTGCCCGTGCAGGTCGCCGCCGTGTCCGACACCCGCTGGACCTGGGCGGTCGTCCTCGGGGTCGTGCTCTGGGCGGTCGGGCTCTTCTTCGAGACCGTCGGCGACGCGCAGCTGGCGGCGTACAAGAAGCAGCCGAAGGAGTCCCGGCCGCAGGTGATGGACCAGGGACTGTGGCGCTACACCCGCCACCCCAACTACTTCGGCGACGCCTGCGTCTGGTGGGGCCTGTGGCTGGTCGGCCTCGGTGCCGGCTGGATCGGCCTCGCCACCGTGCTCTCGCCCGTCGCCATGACGTACTTCCTCGTCTTCGCCACCGGCGCGCGGCTGCTGGAGAAGACGATGATGCAGCGCGAGGGCTACCCCGAGTACGCCGAGCGCACCTCGATGTTCGTGCCGCTCCCGCCGAAGCGGTCGTGACCACGGGGATCGCTCTCGACCCGGTCCCGCTGCTGCTCCACGCGGCCGGGGCCGCTGCGCTGGCACTCGCCGGCGTCGGTGCCGCGCGCTGGCTGGGGGTCGTGCGTGGTCTGCCGTCGGGTGTCGTCGACCGGCTGGGGTGGGCGCTCGGAGTGGCGGCCGTCGCGGTCGGCGGCCTCGCGGTCGGCACCTGGTACCAGACCCGGCCCGTGACCTACGAGTACAGCGGCTCCTACGCCCCGCTCGACGACCTGGCCAGCGCCCCCCTGGTGGGTGGCGCGAGCCCGTGGTGGGTGGTGCTCGGGGTGCCGCTGCTCGCACTCGGCTGGGCGGCAGCGGCGGCGCGCGGGCGAGCGTCGTACCCCGCCCCGGACCGCCCGGTGCAACCCGGCGTGCAAGCGGGCGCCGTGTGGCTGGTGACGCTGCCGCTCCAGGCGGCGCTCTGCGCGTGGGACGTCCAGGGCGGGCTGGTCCTGCTGGGCGCCGCCGTGTCGCTGGCGGGGATCGTCGCGACCGCTGCCGGTCGCCCCACCGCGACCGACGTCGGCGACGTCCTGGCCGCCGTCGGCACCTGGCTGGTCGCCGCGGCTGCCTGGCCGGGTGGGTGGACCTACTCCTCGCCCGTGGTCGTGGTCGTGCTGCGTCGCCGGGCCGCCGCTAGCTGACCCGCTTCGGGCGGCCGGGCTCGGCGGCGTCGGGGCGGCGCAGGTAGAGCGGGTCGGGCGCGAGCAGCTCGAGCTCGCCGCGCACGACGCCGTCGGCCAGCACCGCTGCCGACGGCTGCTCGGGACCACGGTGGCCGGGGAAGGCGTGGGGGTACATCGCCGCGCCGCGACCCACCACCGCACCGCTCACCCGGGCGTCGGCGGGCAGCACCACCTCGGGGCCCGAGACACGTCGACCGCCGCCGTAGACGGCGAGGTAGACCTCTTTGCGGCGGGCGTCGGTGACCACGGTCACCTCGTCGAACCCGGCGCGCCTCGCCTCGAGGGCGACGACATCGAGGGAGCAGACGCCGTGCACGGTGACGCCGCGGGTCAGGCCGAGGACGCGGGCGGTGACGAGACCGACGCGCAGGCCTGTGAACGGCCCTGGTCCCACCCCGACCGCGACGGTGTCGACGTCGCCGATGTCGGCACTGGCTTCGGCGAGCACCCGCTCGATGCCGGGGGCGAGCATCTCGCCGTGGCGCAGGCCCTCGTCGGCGTCGTACGACGCCACGACCGCCGCGCCGTCGTGCAGCGCGACCGTCACCCGAGAGGTGGCCGTGTCGAAGGCGAGCAGCATCTGGGATCTCCTCGGGCTCAGAAGTGCAGGTCGCGCCAGCGGGGGCCGACCGGCGTCAGGGTGAGCGTGCGGGTGTCGTCGTCGGCGCGGGCGAGGTCGAGCTGCAGCCGACTGTCGGCGAGTCCCTCGGCCTTGCCCTCGCCCCACTCGACGACGGTCACGGCCGTGTCGACGTCGGTGTCGAGGTCGAGGTCGTCGAGCTCGAGGCTGTCGCCGAGGCGGTAGGCGTCGACGTGCACCAGCGCCGGCCCGTCGCCGGTCGGGGGGTGCACCCGGGCGATGACGAAGGTCGGCGAGGTGACCAGCCCCCGCACGCCGAGGCCGTCGCCGATGCCCTGCGTCAGGGTGGTCTTGCCGGCGCCGAGGTCGCCCGTCAGCAGCACGACGTCGCCGGGGCGCAGCACCGTGGCGAGCCAGGCGCCGTAGGCCCGGGTCTCCTCGGGCGTGACCAGCGTGCGGGTGACGGGCAGCAGCCGGAGCATGGTGATGCGGTTGCCGTTGCGGCCCGACTCGACGTAGCCCATGCGGCGCCAGAAGGCGAGCGTGCGGGGCAGCTCCATGCGCGCCTCGAGCTCGACGCCGCCCAGGTGACGCTCGGCGGCCACCTCGAAGGCCCGGCTCGCGAGCTGCGCCGCGACCCCGAGGCCGCGGACCCGCTCGAGCACGCCGACGCGGCGCACGCCGAGCAGCCGGCCACGCTCCTCGAAGATCAGCGACCCGACCGCCTGTCCGTCGAGCTCGACGACGAGGCCCCCGTAGCCCTCGAGCGCGCGGCGGATGCTCTCCTCGGTCTCCTCGAGCGCCGTGGCGGGCGGGTCGAGCGGCGGGCGGTTGGCGAACGACTCGTGCACGACCGCCAGCACGTCGCCGGCACGCTCGCCGCCGACCTCGGTGATGACCAGCTCGTCGCTCATCCGGCCGCCGACTGCCGGGCCGCGACCGCGAGGTCGACCAACCGCTCGATCTCGCGGGTGACCAGCTCGTGCTCCTCGAAGATCACCATGTGGCCGGAGCCGCGGCACTCCACCAGCCGCGAGCCCTCGACCAGCGAGGCCATCTTGCGGCTCAGCGTGACCGGGGTCAGCCGGTCGTCGGTGCCGCAGACGATGGTGGTCGGCACCGTGTGCAGCACGGCGATGTCCTCGAACCGGTCGAGGGTGCCGAAGGCGGGGAAGAACGCCGCCAGCACGTCGTACGGCGTCTCGCCCAGCATCTCGTCGAGGAACTCCACCAGCGCCGGCTCGGGCTTGTGCCCCTTGCCGAAGGCCCAGCGCTGCGCCACGAGGAAGCCGAGGTTGGAGCCGGAGCGGCGCGCCGAGTCGACCAGCTCGGGCGCCCGGGAGAGCACGGCGACGACGGCGGGCGCGAAGCGGGTGCCGAGGCCGTCGGGGATCAGCCGCGACAGCGTGCGGTGGGGCCGCAGCCCGCCGGCGGTGGTGGCGACCAGGCCGACGCCGACCACTCGGTCGAGGAACAGCCTCGGGTGGTCCTGGGCGAACGCGATGACCGACATGCCACCCATCGAGTGACCGACCAGCACGACCGGGCCGCTGGTGACCTGGGCGAGCACGGAGGCGAGGTCCTTGCCGAGCTGGTCGATGTCCTCGTTGCCGTCGGCCCGCGGGGAGCGCCCGTGGGAGCGCTGGTCGTAGAGCACCACGCGGTGGCGGCCGCGCAGCGCCTGGCGCTGGAAGTGCCAGCAGTCCATGTTGAGCGCGAAGCCGTGCACCAGCACGATCGTCGGAGCCCCGGGGTCGGCGTCGGCGTCGGGCTCGTCGACCTCGACGTGCACGACCGCGCCGTCGCTGCAGCGGACCCGGCGGGGCGTCGAGCGCAGGGTGCCGTAGCTGTCGGCCTCGTCGGCGCCCAGGCGGCGCGCCTGGACGACCCGCCGCTCGACCACGACGCCGGTGCCGAGCGCGGCGATGGCCGCCGCGGCCGCACCGCCTCCGGCCCACGCCCACGACCGCTTGCTCACTCGTCGTCCTCTCCGACCCAGGAGCGGACCTGCCGTCCGCGCATCCGGGTGACGATCTCGTAGTCGATGGTGCCGCACCAGTCGGCCCACTCGGTCGCCGTGGGCTCGCCGCGCGTGCCCGGTCCCAGCAGCAGCACCTCGTCGCCCGGGTCGGCCTCGGGCGCGGCCACCACGACCTGGTCCATGCACACGCGACCGAGGACGGGGGCGCGTACGCCGTCGAGCAGCACCTCGGCGCGTCCCGACGCGTGCCGCGGGACGCCGTCGGCGTACCCGAGGGGCACCAGCGCGACCCGCGTCGGCTCCGTCGCGACCCACTGGTGGCCGTAGGAGACGCCGTCGCCCGGGGCGAGCTCCTTGGTCATCACGACCCGGGCCCGCACCGTCATCGCCGGCACCAGGCCGAGATCGGCCCCGCTGACGACCCCGGGCGCGGGGCTGAAGCCGTAGGTGGCGATGCCGAGCCGCACCAGGTCGTGGCGTGACCCCGGGTGCAGCAGCGCGCCCGCGGAGTTGGCGAGGTGGCGCACCTCCGGGCGCAGGCCGGCGTCGTCGGCCAGGGCGAGCCCCTCGGCGAAGGCGTCGAGCTGCGCGCGGTTGGCCGGGTGCTCGGGCTCGTCGGCGCAGGCGAGGTGCGACCAGATGCCCGTGACGGCCACGTCGCCCTCGTCCTCGGCGTGCCGGGCCGCGGTCAGCAGCGGCAGCCACTCCGAGCGCTCGGCGCCGCCGCGCGAGAGCCCGGTGTCGAGCTTGAGCTGCAGCCGGGCCGGTCGGCCGGCCTCGCGGGCGCCGCGCACGACCTCGTCGAGCTGCGGCACGGAGTACGCCGACACGTCGACGTCGGCGGCCACCAGCGACGCGAAGTCCTGGCCGGGCGCCGCCAGCCAGGTCAGCACGCGGCCGGTGTCGCCGGCCTCGCGCAGCGCGAGCGCCTCCTCGGGCGTCGCCGCACCGAGCCAGTCGGCCCCCGCCTGCCGCGCCGCCCGGGCCACCGGCACCAGCCCGTGGCCGTAGCCGTCGGCCTTGACCACGACCATGGTCAGACCCGGTCCGTCCTGCCACACCAGCTCGCGCAGCCGCCGCACGTTGTGCCGCACCGCCGCGAGGTCGACCTCGACCTCCGCGCGCGGACTGGGCTCGGGGCTGGGCGTCTCCATGGCGGACCCATGCTCCCACCCGGGGCGGCTCAGCGGAGCAGGTGCCGCACCGTGTCCGGCACCGCGTCGGCCACCGCCCCCGCGTTCAGCGGCCCGCCGCCGCTGGCCAGCGCGGCGGCCGCGCCGTGCAGCCACGACCCGGCGGACGCGGCGTCCCACGGCGCGAGGGCGGCGGCGAGCAGCGAGCCGCTGAAGCCGGCCAGCACGTCGCCCGCGCCCGCGACCGCCAGCCACGGCACCCCGCTCGCGGTCACCCGCACCGCACCGTCGGGCCGGGCCACCAGGGTGCGGCGGCCCTTGAGCAGCACCGTGGCGTCGTGCTCCCGGGCGGCGCGGCGCACGACCGCGAGCCCGTCGGCCTCGACCTCGGCGCGTTCGAGCCCGAGCATGCGCGCCAGCTCGCCGGCGTGCGGGGTGAGCACCAGCTCGGCTGCACCGCCCCCTCGTGGCCCGGGCTCGACGTGCTGCAGCGCGTCGGCGTCGACGACGGTCGGCACGCCGTCGGCCAGCGCGTCGGCGAGCGCCTGCTCGGCGTCGGCGTCGCCGCCCGAGCCGACCACCCAGGCCTGCACCCGGCCCTCCCCCACGACCACCTCGGGATGGGCCGCGCGCACGGCGTCGGCGGCCGCACCGGCGTACCGCACCATGCCGGCGAGCCCGCTCGCCGCGCCGCTGGTGCACAGCACCGCCGCGCCCGGGTAGAGCTCGCTGCCGGCGCGGACGCCCACGACGCCGCGGGTGTACTTGTGGTCGCTGCCGCTCGGACGGGGCAGCAGCGCCGCCACGTCGACCGCCTGCAGCGCCGTCACCGCCGGCTCGGGCAGGTCGAGCCCCAGGTCGACGAGGTGCACCACCCCGCACGCCGCGGCCGCGGGGTCGACGAGGTGGGCCACCTTGTGGGTGCCGAAGGTGACCGTCAGGTCGGCCCGCACGTGGTCGCCGTCCAGCCGACCGGTGTCGACGTCGACCCCCGACGGCACGTCGACGGCCACCACCGGCACCCCTTCGTGCCGCCCGACCGCCTCGGCGGCGTCGGGCCGCAGGCCGGGCCGGCCGCCGATGCCGACGATCCCGTCGACGACGACGTCGGGCCGACGGCTCTGCGCCAGGCTCACCATCCGACCGCCGCGCCCCCGCAGCGCGGCGAGCCCGCCGGCGTGGACGTGGTCGGAGAGCAGCACCGCCTCGACCGCTGCGCCCCGTCGCGCGAGCGCCGCCCCCGCGAGGAGAGCGTCGCCGCCGTTGTCGCCTCCGCCGACCAGCAGCAGCACGCGGGCGCCGTACACCCCGTCGAGCAGGTCGGCCACCGCCGTCGCCAGCCCGGCCGCCGCTCGCTGCATCAGCGCGCCCTCGGGCAGCCGCGCCACCAGCTCGCCCTCCGCCGCCCGCACCTGCTCCACCGTGTGCGCCGCCCTCATGCCCCCAACCTACGAGTCGTGTGCCTGAGAGGGCGCCATGGCGCCCTCTCAGGCACACGACTCACGGCCTGTGGAGAGCCGGAGCGGGATCCCGCCGATCGCGCCAGGCTCCCGAGCATGGACGAGCTCGTCATCACCCGCCTGGCCGCGGCGCAGCAGGGCCTGGTGGCACGACGGCAGCTGCTCGCACTCGGCTGCGACCACAAGCGCGTGCGCAACCACGTCGCCGCGCGCCGGTGGGCCGAGCGCAGCAGCACGGTCGTCAGCACCTTCACCGGTCCGCTGAACCGTGAGGCGACGTGCTGGCTCGGTGCCCTCCACGTCGGGGGCACGGCGGTGGTCGGCGGGCTGACCGCCCTCGAGGTGCACGGCCTGCGCGGCTGGCACCGCGACGACGCCACGGTCCTCGTCGACGACGAGGTGGTGGTCGACGACCTCGCCGGGATCCACTTCGCCCGCACGCGCCGGCCGCTTCGCCGCTTCCGCGACACCAGCTCCGAGCTCCCGCTGGCCCGCGTCGAGCCCGCCGCCCTGCTCTTCGCCGGCTACGACCGCTCCGCGCGTACGGCGCAGGGCCTGCTGGCCGCGGTCGTGCAGCAGCGGCTCACCACGCCGACGCTGCTGCTCAGCGAGCTGACCCTGATGCGGCCGCTGCGACGCGCCGCGCTGTTCCGCGCCGTGCTGCGCGACATCGAGGGCGGGGCGCAGTCGCTGGCCGAGATCGACCTCGGGCGGGTGTGCCGGCGCTTCGGCCTGCCTCGGCCCACTCGGCAGCGGCGTCGCCGGGACGCGGCGGGCCGGTGGCGCTTCCTCGACTGCGAGTGGCGCCTGCCCGACGGCACGGTGGTGGTGCTGGAGGTCGACGGCGGGTTCCACATGTCGACCGAGCACTGGGAGGACGACATGTCGCGGCAACGTCGCCTCAGCGGACCCGGCCGCGTCATCGTGCGGTGCAGCGCCCGCGAGCTCCGCGACGAGCCCGAGGCGGTGGTCGACGACCTCCGCGCGCTCAGAGTGACGAGTCGTGTGCCTGAGAGGGCGTCATAGCGCCCTCTCAGGCACACGACTCGAGGGTGACGAGGGCGAGGACGGCGCCGGGGAGGTGGGAGAGGCGCAGGGTGGCGCGGCGGTCACCGACCCGCTCGGCGACGGTGCCGCGGAGCAGCAGGGTGGTGCCACGGACCTCGACGTCGTGCCAGGCCAGGCCCGGCGGGGCGCCCAGGGCCTTGACCAGCGCCTCCTTGGCGGCGAAGCAGCCGGCGAGGGCGACGTCGTCGAGCGCCGCCTCGCCCGGGGCGAAGAGCCGCGCGCGCAGGGTCGGCGTACGCCGCAGGGCCGCGGCGAAGCGGTCGAGACCGACGACGTCGCAGCCGACCCCGACGATCACTCGACGGTGACGGACTTCGCCAGGTTGCGGGGCTGGTCGACGTCGTGGCCCATCACGGTGGCGAGCTCGCAGGCGAACAGCTGCAGCGGCACGCTGGCCAGGATCGGCTGGAGCAGCGTCGGGCACTGCGGGAGCCGGATGACGACGTCGGCCCACGACTCGACGCTGTCGTCGCCCTCCTCGACCAGCACGTAGGTGCGGGCGCCGCGGGCGCGGATCTCCTGCACGGCGCTGCTCATCTTGTCGTGCAGCTGGTCGCGGCCGCGGGGCGGCATCACGCAGAAGACCGGCAGGCCCTCCTCGATCAGCGCGATCGGACCGTGCTTGAG
The DNA here is from genome assembly GCF_054777915.1 of Nocardioides marmoraquaticus. Classification (NCBI taxonomy): domain Bacteria; kingdom Bacillati; phylum Actinomycetota; class Actinomycetes; order Propionibacteriales; family Nocardioidaceae; genus Nocardioides; species Nocardioides marmoraquaticus. Next base: position 42,826 of record NZ_BAAHAA010000026.1, read on the forward strand.
CTCGCCGGCGGCGAAGCCCTCGGCGTGGATGTAGGCGAGCTCCTTGAGCTTCAGCGCGCCCTCGAGCGCGACCGGGTAGCCCGCGTGACGGCCGAGGAAGAGCACCGAGCGGGTGTCGGCGTGCTCGCGGGCCAGCGCGTAGATCTCCTCACAGCGGTCGAGCAGCGACTGCACCTTGGCGGGCATCTGCTCGAGCTGGTCGACGACCTGGCTGATCTCGTCGCCGTACTTGGTGCCGCGCACCTGGGCGAGGTAGAGGCCGAGCAGGTAGCAGGCGATCAGCTGGGTGAGGAACCCCTTGGTCGACGCGACGCCGATCTCGGGCCCGGCGTGGGTGTAGATGACGGCGTCGGACTCACGCGGGATGGTCGAGCCGTTGGTGTTGCAGATGGCCAGCACCTTGGCCCGCTGCTGCTGGGCGTAGCGGATCGCCATCAGGGTGTCGGCGGTCTCGCCCGACTGGCTGATCGCCACCACCAGGGTGTTGCGGGTCAGGATCGGGTCGCGGTAGCGGAACTCGTGGGCGAGCTCGACCTCGCAGGGGATCCGGGTCCAGTGCTCGATGGCGTACTTCGCCACCAGCCCGGAGTACGCCGCCGTGCCGCACCCGATGACGATGATGCGGTCGATGTCGCGCAGCTCCTGCTCGCTCAGGCGCAGCTCGTCGAGCTGGAGCTGACCCTTGCCGGAGTGGCGGCCGAGCAGCGCGTCGCCGACGGCACGCGGCTGCTCGAAGATCTCCTTGCGCATGAACCAGTCGAAGCCGTCCTTGCGGGCGGCCGAGAGGTCCCAGTCGACGTGGTAGCGGGTGCCCTCGGCGGGAGTGCCGTCGAAGCCGGTGACCACGACGTCGTCGGCGGTGATGGCGACGACCTGGTCCTGGCCGAGCTCGAGCGCCTCGCGGGTGTGCTCGATGAAGGCGGCGACGTCGGAGCCGAGGAAGTTCTCGCCCTCGCCGATGCCGACGACCAGCGGGGAGTTGCGGCGGGCCGCCACGACGGTGGTGGGGTCCTCGGCGTCGACCGCGACGAGGGTGAAGGCACCCTCGAGCCGGCGGCAGGTGCGGCGCATCGCCTCGGCGAGGTCGCCGCACTCGACCAGCTCGGCCTCGAGCACGTGGGCCGCGACCTCGGTGTCGGTGTCGGAGAGCAGGTCGTGGCCGGCCGCCTCGAGCTCGGCGCGCAGGCCCACGTAGTTCTCGACGATGCCGTTGTGCACCAGCGCGAGCCGGCTCTTCTCGCCCAGGTGCGGGTGGGCGTTGCGGTCGGTCGGCGGGCCGTGGGTCGCCCAGCGGGTGTGGCCGATGCCGGTCTGCGAGGCGGGCAGCGGCTCGGCCTCCAGGGCGGCCTCGAGGTTGGCCAGCTTGCCGGCGCGCTTGTCGCTGGCGATGGTGCCGCCGTCGACCACGGCGACGCCGGCCGAGTCGTAGCCGCGGTACTCCAGCCGCCGCAGTCCCTCGATCACGACGTCTCGCGCCTGACGGTGGCCGACGTACCCCACGATGCCGCACATGGGTCCGGAGTCTAGGTGGGGTTGTGGTCGGAGGGCGGCGCGCACGCCCTACGCTGCCACGCATGTCACACGGCTCGCGCCCCGCCGACGCCGGGGAGGCCTCGCCGTACGTCGAGCTGGAGCGCGCCGCCTGGGCCGCGCTGGGCAGCGCCACCGACCAGCCGCTCTCCGACCCGGAGATCGAGCGGGTCCGCGGCCTCGGTGACCAGCTCGACCTCGCCGAGGTGGAGCAGGTCTACCTGCCGCTCTCGCGGCTGCTGAGCCTGCGCGTGGCCGCGGCCGGCCGGCTCCACCGCGAGCAGGAGGACTTCCTGCACCGCACGCAGCCGCCGCGCACGCCGTACGTCATCGGGCTGGCGGGCTCGGTCGCGGTCGGCAAGTCGACGACCGCCCGCGTGCTGCAGCACGTGCTCGCCCACTGGCCCGAGCACCCGCAGGTGGCGCTGGTGACGACCGACGGCTTCCTGCTGCCCAACGCCGAGCTCGAGCGCAGGGGGCTGCTGCACCGCAAGGGCTTCCCAGAGTCCTACGACCGCAAGGCGCTGCTGCGCTTCGTCGTCGACATCAAGTCGGGCAGGGACGAGGTGCAGGCGCCGATCTACTCCCACCTCGTCTACGACGTGGTGCCCGACCAGGTGGTGACGGTCAGCCGGCCCGACATCGTCATCGTCGAGGGCCTCAACGTGCTCCAGCCGGCGCGGCAGCGCGCCGACGGCCGCACCGGTCTCGCGGTGAGCGACTTCTTCGACTTCAGCGTCTACGTCGACGCGGCGACCAGCGACATCCGCCGGTGGTACACCGACCGCTTCCTGCGGCTGCGCGAGACCGCCTTCCGCGACCCGCAGTCCTACTTCTCCAAGTACGCCGCCCTCTCGCACGAGGAGGCGGTGGCCGAGGCCAGCCGCATCTGGGACGAGATCAACGGCCCCAACCTGCAGCAGAACGTGCAGCCCACGCGCTCGCGGGCCACGCTGGTGCTCCGCAAGGACCACGACCACTCCGTGCGCTGGGTCAGGCTGCGCAAGCTGTGAGCGAGCCGATCCCCCCGACCCGGTGGGACCTGGCGGGCGAGACCCGCGAGTCGGGCTACGTGCGCACCTTCACCGAGCTCTTCGACGCCGACCCCGGCGGCACCGGCGACGACGGCGAGGCCCGGCTGGTCGACGTGCTCGCGCCGCGCGGAGCCCGGGTCCTCGACGCCGGCTCCGGCCTGGGCCGGGTCGCCGAGTCGCTGCGCCGCCGCGGGCACCGCGTCGTCGGCGTCGAGAAGGACCCCGAGCTGGTCGCGATGTCGCGCGAGCGCTTCCCCGAGGTGCCGGTGGTCGAGGCCGACCTGCTCGCCCTCGACGCCGACCTGCTCGCCGCCCACGGTGCCCCCGCGGCGTACGACGTGGTCGTGGTGGTGGGCAACGTCATGGTCTACCTCGCCGACGGCACCGAGGTGCAGGCGCTGCGCACGCTCGCGGGCCTGCTCGCAAACGGCGGCTGCCTGCTGGTCGGCTTCCACCCGGTCGACGGTCCGGCGGGCAGCCGCGACTACCCCGCCGCCGCGCTGCGCGCCCACGCCGCCGAGGCCGGCCTGGGCGTCGAGCTGCTCGCCGGCGGCTACGACCTGCGGCCGCCGAGCGAGGAGTACGTCGTCGCGGTGCTTCGGCCGGCCTGAGTCAGGCCCGGGCGGTCACGAGGAACTGCGTGCGCACCTGGTGGCCCGGTGCCACGCCCAGGGCGATGTCGAGCTCGCGCACGGTGAGCAGGGGCGAGACCGCGACGTCGCGGAAGCCGGCCGCCCGCAGCACGTCCTGGAGCGCTCCGACGGTGTCACCCTCCGCGAGCGGGAGGGCGGCCAGGGACTCGTCGTCGTAGGCGTCGCGGAAGGCGTCGGGCCGCTCCTCCCCCGGGGCGTCGACGCCGTCGGGGAACCACGCGGTGTCGACCAGCGCGAGCCGCCCACCGGGCCGCAGCAGCCGCAGCCACGCCTCGGCCGCGTGGCCCGGCGACCGCAGCGTCCAGGCGACGTAGCGCCCGACGACGGCGTCGACCGAGCCCGGAGCCAGGGGCGGGTCGACCATGTCGCCGCGCAGCAGCACCGGTGGGTCGGCCATGTCCGCCGCGTGTGCCCGGGCCTCCGCGAGCATGCCGTCGCTGAGGTCGATCCCGGTGACCCCGACCAGACCGCCCCCCACGCGGCCCGGTCGAGGTCCCGGCGCTCCGGCCGCTGCTGGCAGCCGTCGTACGCCACGGCGCGACGGCTCCAGTACGCGTCGAGGCGGGACTGGACGTCGGTGCGGACGGTCACGCGACGACCTCGCGCACGGCGGGCCGGAAGAGCAGGTGGATCTCGCCGTCGAGCTCGAGACGCCGGACGGGCAGGCCGTAGACGCGGGCGAGCAGGTCGGGGTCGAGCACGTCGGCGACAGGGCCCTGGCCGACGACCTCGCCGTCGGCCGAGAGCAGCAGCAGGTCGTCGCAGTAGCGGGCCGCGAGGTTGAGGTCGTGCAGCACCACGACCACGCACGCACCGGGCGAACGTGACAGTCCCTGCAGCAGCCCCAGCACGTCGTGCTGGTAGCGGATGTCGAGGTGGTTGGTCGGCTCGTCCAGCAGCAGGTGGGTGGTCTGCTGGGCGAGCGCCCTCGCGATCAGCACGCGCTGCCGCTCACCACCCGAGAGCGCGGCGAGCGGCCGTGGTCCGAGGTGGGAGGCGCCGACGCGCCTGAGGCTCTCGGCGACGACCCGGTGGTCGTCGACGCCGGCGCGGGAGAAGGCCGCCAGGTGCGGGGTGCGCCCGAGGAGCACCATCTCGGCGGCCGTCAGGGTGGTGTCGGCGGCCGAGCTCTCCTGCACCACCACGGCGAGCCGTCGGGCGGTCTCGCGGTGGCCGAGGTCGCGGAGGTCCTGCTCGTCGACGGCGACGCGGCCGGACGGGTCGTGCAGGCCGCCGTGCAGCAGCCGCAGCAGGGTGGTCTTGCCGCTGCCGTTGGGGCCCACCAGCCCGAGCACGCGGCCGTCCTCGGCCCGCACGTCGACCCGGTCGAGCACACGGTGCCGGCCGTAGGACCACGAGACCCCGTGCGCCGAGATCACGCGCCGAACCTGTCCACGATCCGCTCGAGCCCGTCGACGGCGAGCGGCGTCCCCGGCTCGGTGAAGTTGAAGAGCTGGGTCATCACCTGGTCGTCCTGCACCGCGGTGAGCTGGTCGGCACCGGGCAGCTGCGTCAGCGCAGCCTCGACCTCGGCCGGGTCGCCGTCGCCGTGGAGGAGCACGACCACGTCGGGGTCGCGGTCGAGCAGCTCCTCCAGGGTGACCTCGAAGACGCGCTCCTCGACGTCGCCGAAGACGTTCTCGAGGCCGGCGGCGTCGAGCTGCGGCTGCGCCATGCTGCGCATGCCGTAGGCGTAGGTCACGCCCCCGCCCACCGTGGGGTAGAGCACCGCAGCCGTGGTGCCGTCGTCGAGGGCGCGCTCCTCGATGGCCGCGAGCCGCTCCTCGAGCTCGGCCACCGCGGCCTCCGCCCGCTCCGGCTCGCCGAAGACCTCGCCGTAGGTGCGCATCTGCTCCTTCACGTCGTCGTACGACGGGTCGTCGACACCGTCGGGGCACAGGGCGGGCTCCTCCAGCAACGGGATGCCGACGGCGTCGAGCGACTCACGCGAGAGGTTGTCGACCGCGCCCATCACCAGGTCGGGCTCCTGGGCGATGACGACCTCGCGCGAGATCTGCAGGTGGCCCGAGGAGTCGGTGCGGTCGGTGAGCAGCGGCACGTCGTCGAGCGCCGCGAGCGTCTCCTCGTCGTAGTACTCCTCGGGGTACTGGCCCGCCCGCGCGACCACCCGGTCCATCACGCCCAGCGCCTGGAGGTAGGGCACCGAGGCGCTCTTGAGCAGCACCATCCGCTCGGGAGCGGCGGTGAAGTCGACCTCGGCACCGCAGTTCGCCACCGTCACCGGGTCGTACGACGCGTCGGCGCCGGCGTCGTCGCCGCGACCGGCCGACCCGCACCCGGAGGCGGCGAGCACGAGGGCGAGGGGGGCGACGAGCAGGCGCAGGCGCACGGGGATCTCCGGAGGGGGTCAGGCCGCGGTGGCGTGGAGGCGGCGGACGAGCAGCAGCAGGAACGGGGCACCGACGAGCGCGGTGATGATGCCGATGGGGACCTCCTGGGGAGCCAGGAGCGTGCGGGCGGCGACGTCGGCCCACACGAGCAGCACGGCGCCCATGAGGGCGGCGACCGGGACGACCCGGGCGTGCGCCGCGCCGACGGCACGGCGGGCGAGGTGCGGCACGACGAGGCCGACGAAGCCGATGCTGCCGGAGGCGGCGACCACGACGCCCACGCACAGCGAGACCACCACCAGCAGCAGGGTGCGCAGCCGCTCGGGGGCGACGCCCAGGGTGTGGGCCGTCTCGTCGCCGATGGCCAGGGCGTCGAGGCCGCGTTCGGTCACGACGAGCACCGCCACCGTCACGACGACGGCGCCCGCGACGACGGCCAGCGGGGTGCCCCAGGCGGCCAGGCCCAGCGAGCCGAGCAGCCAGAAGAGCACCGAGCGGGCGCCCTCGGCGGAGCCCGAGGCGAAGATCAGGAAGCTGGTCAGGGCGTAGAGCGCGTAGCCGACCGCGACACCGGCGAGGAGCAGCCGCATCGAGGTCACCCGGCCGCCGGTGCGGGCGACCACGAAGACCAGCACCGACGCGGCCAGCGCGTCCAGGAAGGCGCTGCCCTGCAGCGTGTGCTCACCGAGCGCCGCCCCCAGCCCGCCGCCGACGCCGAAGAGGATCGCGACCGCGGCCCCGGTGGAGGCCCCGGAGTTGATGCCGAGCAGGTAGGGGTCGGCCAGCACGTTGCGCACCATCGCCTGCAGCGCGACGCCGCACACCGCGAGGCCGGCGCCGACCAGTGCCCCGAGCAGCACCCGGGGCACCCGCACCTGCCAGACGATGGCGTCCTGCGCGGGCGACCAGGTCTGCTCGCCGAGCCCCAGGCCGTGGAAGCCGACGATCCGGGCCACCACGTCGGGCGGCACCAGCACCGCACCGGTGCCGACGGCGAGCAGCAGCGTGGCGAGCAGCGCCAGCACGAGCCCGACGATCCACCGCCGGCCGCGGCGACGTACGGCGTCGAGGCCGAGGCCGGTCAGGTCGGGGACGTCGGACGGTCGCACCTCCGTCGCCGTCACCACTGCCCCCACCCGTTGTTGCGAATCGTTCGCAGCAACGTAGCAGGGGTCGGTCAGGCCCCCGAGCGCCGGTAGCGCCGCTCCGGACGACCGGCCGTGCCGTAGCGCAGCCGCACCTCGGCCCGCCCGGTGGTCACGAAGTGCTCGAGGTAGCGCCGCGCGCTGACCCGCGACATGCCGAGCCGCTCACCCGCCTCGGCGGCCGAGACGTCGTCGACCTCGCGCAGCAGGCCCTCGATGAGGACGCCCGACTCGCCGGAGAGCCCCTTGGGCAGCCGTTTGCCGGTGGCCGTGACCAGCTCGCCCGGACCGGTGCCGAAGGCCTGGTCGATGGCGCTCTGGTCGATGCCCTTCTCGCCGTCGGCCTCCTCGCGCAGCGAGCGGATGACCGTCGCCACCTGCTGCAGCCGGGCCACGAGGTCGGCGTGCTCGAAGGGCTTGACGAGGTACTGCATGGCGCCGCCGTGCAGGGCCGCCCGCACGGCGTCGGCGCCGCGCTCCGCGGTCACCATCACGACGCCGACGTGGTTGCCGTCGGCGCGCAGCCGCGCCAGCACGTCGAGGCCGCTCATGTCGGGCAGGTGCACGTCGAGCAGCACCAGGTCGGGATCGAGCTCGGCGACGAGGTGCAGCGCCTCGGCCCCGTTGCGGGCGGCCCCGACCACCTCGAAGCCCTCGACGCGCTGCACGAAGCGCGTGTGCACGCTGGCGACCATGAAGTCGTCGTCGACGACGAGCACGGTGATCACGAGCCCACCTCCTGGGGCGTGACGACGGCCGACCCCGGCACGAGCAGCGGCATCCGCACCGAGAAGACCGCCCCGGAGCCGGGGCCGCCCCGGTGGTGCAGCTCGATGCTCCCGCCGCGCCGCGCGCAGATCAGCTGCACCAGCGGCAGCCCGATCCCGCGGCCGCCGAGCACCTCGGGCTTGGTGGAGAAGCCGCGCACGAAGATCGCCCCACGCAGGTCGACGGGCACCCCCGGACCGGTGTCGGCGACCTCGAGGTGCACCGCCCCCGTGCCGCTCTGCAGCGCGACCGTCACCACGGCCTCCTCGCGGCCGGCGCAGGCGTCGACGGCGTTGTCGACGAGGTTGCCCACGACGGTGATGAGGTCGGCGGAGTCGACCGGGTCGAGCGCCCGCAGCACCGAGTCCTCGGTCAGCTCGAGCTCGACGCCGCGCTCGGCGGCCGTGCTCGACTTGGCGATGAGCAGGGCGGCCACGGCACGGTCGGCGACCCGCTCGGTCACCAGGTCGGTCAGCGCCGCGCGCCGGCGGGCGAGGGTGCCGACGAGGGCCTTCAGCTCGTCGTGCTCGCCCAGCTCGACGAGCCCCGAGATGGTGTGCAGCTGGTTGCTGAACTCGTGGGTCTGCGCCCGCAGGGTGTCGGTGATCGACAGGTTGGTGGAGAGCTGGTCCTGCAGCGAGACCAGCTCGGTGCGGTCGCGCATCGTGGTGACGGTGCCGATGCCCTCGCCGCGGCTCGAGGCCTGCCGACGGTTGAAGACCAGCACCCGCTCGCCCACCACCGCGACGGCGTCCTCGTCGGCCGAGGCCGAGCCGTCGAGCAGCGAGACCACCTGGGCGTCGAGCCCGAGGTCGGACACCGGGCGGCCGACGACGTCGTCGTTCAGGCCGAGCAGCGCCAGCGCCGCGTCGTTGACCATCGTGACCCGCCCGTCGGTGCCGACGGCGAGCACGCCCTCGCGGATGCTGTGCAGCAGCGCCTCGCGGTGGTCGGCGAGCCGGGAGATCTCGCCCGCCCCGAGGCCCCGGGTACGCCGCTTCACCACGCGCGAGACGACGTACGTGCCGAGCACGCCGAGCAGCGTGCCGAGACCGAGGAACAGCGCGAGGTCGGCCGCGCTGCTGGTCAACCGGTCCCACGCCGAGGGGTAGACCTGCTCGACGACGACCATGCCGACGAGGCGGCCCTCGCGCCCGTCGTCGTCGGCGAGGACGGGCGCCCGGGCGACCAGCACGGTGCCGCTGGAGGTGTCGCGCAGCCCCGACCAGCCGGCGCCGACGCGGCCGGGCAGGGGGTCCTGGTCGCCGACGCTCAGCGGGTCGCTGCTGACCAGCACCTCCCCGTCGGGGGCCAGCACGCTGATCTCGTCGGCCGCCGTCGTCGCGAGCGCCGCGTCGAGCGTCGGCGCCAGCTCCGTGACGCTGTCGCGGGCCGCCGCGCTGGTGGTCGGGGCGGCCACCTCCTCCAGCTTGGTGCGGACCTGGAAGGTGTCGGCGACGTACTCGGCGATGCCGCGCAGCTGCGAGCCCGACTGCTGCTGGAAGGTCGCGCCCGACTGGCGCAGCGAGATCACGGCGACGAGGGCGAGCACCGCCAGCACCACGGCGAGCTGCAGCACGAGGACCTGCGCGGCGAGGCTCGGGTCGCGGCGTCGCAGCGCCCTCAGGCCCGTGCCGGGACCGCCGGAGGAGGGCGACGTGACGGTGACCACAACGACCACAACCTCCTTTGCTTCCGCAACAGTGACCGGCACCACAGCGGCGAGACATGCTCCCACGGAACTCACCGAGGAGGTGCTCGCAGGATGACCGTCACCCTGTTCCCCCGCCGCACGAAGTCTGCTGGACGTGGACTCCGGACCGCTCTCGCCACCGTCAGCGTCGTGGCGCTGGCCACCCTCTCCGCCTGCGGCGGCGTCACCTCCGGTGGCGGCGAGGCCGGTGACGACCTGGCCGACCAGCGCCTGCGGATGATGATCCCCAACGCCGCCGGCGGCGGCTACGACCAGACCGGTCGCGCCGCGGTCAAGGTGATGGAGGACGACAGCATCACCGGCCGCTTCGAGGTCAGCAACGTCGAGGGCGCCAGCGGCACCGTCGCGATGCAGCGCCTGCTCAACGAGGAGGGCAGCGACGACCTCCTCATGACCATGGGCCTCGGCGTCGTGGGCGCCACCTACACCAACCAGTCGGACGCCACGGTCGACAAGGCCGTCCCGATCGCCCGCCTCATCGAGGAGCAGGAGGGGATCCTGGTGCCCGAGGACTCCCCCTTCGAGACCGTCGACGACTTCGTCGAGGCCTGGAAGGCCGACCCGGGCAGCATCACCGTCGGCGGCGGCTCCGGCATCGGCGGCCCCGACCACCTCTTCCCGATGCAGCTCGCCGACGCCGTGGGCATCACCCCCAAGGACGTCAGCTACGTCGAGTACGACGGCGGTGGCCCGCTGACCACCGCGCTGCTGGGCTCCAAGATCGACGTCGGCATGTCGGGCCTCGGCGAGTTCGAGGGCCAGATCGAGGACGGCTCGCTCCGCGTCCTCGCGGTCTCCGGCGACGAGCGCCTCGACATCGTCGACGCCCCGACGCTCTCGGAGGAGGACATCGACCTCGTCTTCACCAACTGGCGCGGCGTGCTGGCTCCCCCCGGCATCGACGACGCGCAGCGCGACGCCTACATCGAGGCCTTCGAGGAGATGCACGACACCCAGGCCTGGCAGGACGCCCTGGAGCAGAACGGCTGGAGCGACAACTTCGCCACCGGCGACGAGTTCGGCACGTTCCTCGAGGAGCAGAACGACCGTGTCCGCACGACCTTGAGCGACCTGGGCCTCGTGTGAGCACCACGCACCACCCCGTGACGCCGGGCGTCCCCACCCAGGGACGCCCGGCCGACCGGCCGACGCAGGAGGAACCCGCCATGAGCGACCCGACTCCCCCCACGAGCACCACCGGCACCCCCGCTCCCACCTCGGGGGCCCGCCGGGTGGTCGACACCGCGCAGTACCTCATGGCGGGCTTCCTCGCCGTGGCCGGCGGCTACGTCATCTGGAACGGCACCCAGCTGCGGGTCTCGGCCAACGCCGACTTCCTGCCCCCGACGACCTTCGCCTACGTCGTCGGCGGCGTGCTGCTGCTGCTCGCCGTGCTCCTCGCCGTGGCCACCGCGCGCGGCGACGTGCCCGAGGCCGAGGACGGCGAGGACGTCGACCTCAGCGGCGGCGCCGACGGTCGCACGCTCCTGCTCCTCGTCGCGGTGCTGTCGGTCAACGTCTTCCTCATCGAGACCCTCGGCTGGGCGATCACCGGCGCGATCCTGTTCACCGGGGCCGCCTGGGTGCTCGGCAGCCGCCACTGGGTGCGTGACGTCGCGATCGGCGTCGCCCTCTCGGTCGGCACGTTCTACGCCTTCTACGTCGGCCTGGGCGTCCCGCTGCCCGCCGGCATCCTGAACGGAGTCCTGTGACATGGACCTCTTGATCGACGGCCTCGGGGCGGCCCTGACCCCGACCAACCTGCTGTTCGCCGTCATCGGCGTGCTGCTCGGCACCGCCGTGGGCGTGCTGCCCGGCATCGGCCCCGCCATGACCGTGGCGCTGCTGCTGCCCGTCACCTACAGCGTCCCCGCCGAGAGCGCGCTGATCATGTTCGCCGGCATCTACTACGGCGGCATGTACGGCGGCTCGACGACCTCGATCCTGCTGAACACCCCGGGCGAGTCCTCGTCGGTCATCACGGCGCTCGAGGGCAACAAGATGGCCAAGACCGGCCGGGCCGCCCAGGCCCTCGCCACGGCCGCCATCGGGTCCTTCATCGCCGGCACCATCGGCACGATCCTGCTGATCGTCCTGGCGCCGCACGTCGGGCCCCTGGTCGTGCAGCTCGGTGCCCCGTCGTACTTCGCGATCATGCTGCTGTCGCTCGTCGCGGTCACCGTCGTGCTCGGCTCCTCCAAGCTGCGCGGCTTCGTCGCGCTCTTCCTCGGCCTGGCGATCGGCCTGGTCGGCATGACCAGCGGCCAGCCCCGGATGACCTTCGGCTTCGCCGAGCTCTCCGACGGCATCGAGGTCGTCGTGGTCGCCGTCGCGGTCTTCGCCCTCGGCGAGGCGCTGTGGGTCGCGGCCCACCTGCGCCGCAAGCCGCTCGAGATCATCCCCGTCGGGCGCCCCTGGATGAACAGGTCCGACTGGCGCCGCAGCTGGATGCCGTGGCTGCGCGGCACGGCGTACGGCTTCCCCTTCGGCGCGCTTCCCGCCGGCGGAGCCGAGGTGCCGACGTTCCTGTCCTACGTCACCGAGCGCAAGCTCTCGAAGCACCCCGAGGAGTTCGGCAAGGGCGCCATCGAGGGCGTCGCGGGCCCCGAGGCCGCCAACAACGCCTCCGCGGCCGGCACCCTGCTGCCGATGCTCGCGCTGGGCCTGCCGACGACCGCCACCGCGGCCGTCATCCTGGTCGCCTTCGAGTCCTACGGCCTGCAGCCCGGCCCGCAGTTCATGACCGAGAACGAGGGCCTGGTCTGGGCGCTGCTCGCCAGTCTCTTCGTCGCCAACACGCTGCTGCTGGTGCTCAACCTGCCCCTCGCCCCGCTCTGGGCCAAGCTGCTGCAGGTCCCGCGGCCCTACCTCTACGCCGGCATCCTGTTCTTCGCCACGCTCGGCGCGTACGCCGCCGGCACGTCGTCGTTCGACCTCGGCCTGCTGCTCGTGCTCGGCCTGCTGGGCTACGCGATGCGGCGCTTCGGCATCCCGGTGCTGCCGCTCATCATCGGCGTCATCCTCGGCCCCCGGCTCGAGGAGCAGCTCTCGGAGGCCCTCGAGATCTCGCGCGGCGACTACTCCACGCTGTGGGGCGAGCCGACGGCGATCGTCTGCTACGTCATCGTCGCGCTGGTCCTCGCCTGGACGGTCGTCCAGGTGGTCCGGCCGAAGAAGGACGAGGCCCTCGAGGCGATGGACCGCAACCGGCAGGAGGTGTCGATGTGAGCGTCGTCGTGGCCTACAGCGCCGACGAGTTCGGCGCCGCCGCCCTCGAGGCGGGCGCCGCCGAGGCCGTCCGACGCGGCACCCGCCTGGTGGTCGTCAACGGCACCCGGGGCGACGCCCTGGTCGACACCCGCTTCGCCCAGGACGCCGAGGTCGAGTCGCTCCAGCACCATCTCGGCAGCTCCGGGGTCGAGGTGGAGGTCCGCCGCGAGGTGGTGCCCGACATCGCCCACCTCGTGCTCCAGGTCGCGCAGGAGACCGACGCCGAGCTGGTCGTGGTCGGCATCCGCCACCGCAGCCCCGTCGGCAAGGCCCTCATGGGCTCGGTCTCCCAGCGGGTCCTGCTCGACGCCGCCTGCCCGGTGCTCGCGGTCAAGCCCAGCGCCTGACTCCCGCTCGCAGCGCGGTTCCGGAGGTCCGGGGCCGCGCTGCGGTGCTTTTCGAACGAAAAGCACCGCCGCCGGCGACGATCCGACCGATCCGCTCCTCGCGCACCGGCGTGTCGGGGGCTTTTCGTTCGAAAAGCCCCCGCGTCAGCCGACCTCGTCCAGCCCCACGTCCAGCGAGACGACCGAGTGGGTGAGCGCGCCGACGGCGAGCAGGTCGACCCCGGTCTCGGCGACGGCGCGGGCCTGGTCGAGGGTGAGGCCGCCGGAGGCCTCGACGACGGTGCCGGGGGCGACGCGGCGTACCCGCTCGACGGCGGTGCGCAGGTCGTCGAGCGAGAAGTTGTCGAGCAGCACCTGCGGCGCTCCCTCGGCCAGGGCGTCGTCGAGCTGGGCCAGGTCATCGACCTCGACCTGCACGACCACCGGGGCGCCGACGGCCGCACGCGTTGCCGCCCGTACGCCGCCCGCGGCGGCGACGTGGTTGTCCTTGACGAGCACCGCGTCGAAGAGGCCCACCCGGTGGTTGGTGCCGCCGCCGCACCGCACGGCGTGCTTCTGCAGCGAGCGCAGCAGCGGCATCGTCTTGCGGGTGTCGCGCACGCGCGCGCCGGTGCCCTCGATCGCGTCGGCCCACGCCCGGGTGGCGGTGGCGACGCCGCTGAGGTGACCGAGCAGGTTGAGCGAGGTGCGCTCGAGCAGCAGCACCTCGCGGGCGGGCGCCTCGAGCTCGGCCAGCCGCTGACCGGCCACGACCCGCTCGCCGTCGGACGCCAGGAGCACGGGCTCGGTCCCCGTCACCAGTGACACCAGCGCCGCGACGACGGGCAGCCCTGCGACGGTGCCGGGCTGACGGGCGACCCAGGCGACGTGGAGCCGCGCGTCGACCGGCACCGTGAGCTCGGAGGTCAGGTCGCGGCGGTCGTCGCCCAGGTCCTCGGCCAGGGTCGCGCGCAGCAGGCCGAGCACCTCGTCGGGGTCGAGGCCCACCTCGGCCAGCAGGTCGCGGGCGTTCACGCCGCCCGCTCCCGCCGGTCGCCGTGCGCCTGCGGCACCCCGGTCCCGTCGACCCTCACCAGCACCCGGCGGCGCCACCAGTCCAGCGGCTCGGGGGCGTCCGAGCGCAGGTGCGCGCCCCGGCTCTCGCGCCGGGCCTCCGCGGCCGCGAGGACGGCGGCCGCCACCAGCCAGGTGACCTCCCGGGTCGGCTCGGCGAGCAGGGCCCGGCGGCCGTCGGCCAGCCCGACGGCGTCACGCACCAACCCACCCGCGCTGCTCAGCAGGTCGCGGGCTCGCGCCGACACCCCGGTGGCCGGGGCCGTCGCGGCTACCTCGACGCTGCCCCGCGCGTCACGGGGCAGCCCCGCCGCGAGGTGGTCGCCCAGCCGGCGGCCGAGCACGAGCCCCTCCAGCAGGCTGTTGGACGCCAGCCGGTTGGCGCCGTGCACCCCGGACGCCGCGACCTCGCCGACGGCGTACAGGCCCGGCACGTCGGTCGCACCGACCGGGTCGACGACGACGCCGCCGCACAGGTAGTGCTCGGCCGGGGTCACCGGGATCGATGCCGGGTCGATGCCGTGCGCCCGGCAGGCCGCGACGACCGTCGGGAACCGCGAGGCCACGTCGGGCACCGGGCTCGTGTCGAGCCAGACGTGCGAGCGCCCGTCGCGCCGCGTCGCCCGGTGCACGGCGCGCGCGACCACGTCGCGCGGGGCGAGGTCGGCGAGCGGGTGCACGCCCTGCATGAACGCCCGGCCCGCGACGTCGCGCAGCACGGCGCCCTCGCCGCGCAGCGCCTCGGTGACCAGCGGCACCTGGCCGTACGCCGCTCCGGTCCACAGCGCGGTGGGGTGGAACTGCACGAACTCGACGTCAGCCAGCGTCGCCCCTGCCAGCAGTGCCAGGGCGAGCCCGTCGCCGGTCACCCCGGTGGGGTTGGTGGTGGTGGCGTAGGCGTGGCCGAGCCCGCCCGTGGCCAGCACGACCGCACGGGCCCGCAGCTCGCGCCCGCCGGCCCGCACCCCGACGACCTGGCCGCCGGCGAGCAGGAGCGCGTCGAGGACGGCGTCGAGCCGCGGCACGCCGAGCACGGCCGCGTGCTCCTCGAGGGCC
>NZ_BAAHAA010000027.1:0-51770 GCF_054777915.1 Nocardioides marmoraquaticus
GAGATCCGCCGCTGCCTCAAGCGGTACCTCGCCCGAGACCTCTACCGCCTCCTCGAAACACCACCAACGGCAACTTGACGCAACATAGGAGCGTCCCGGTGACGAGCGCGAGGGGGCCGTCGAGGTCGTTGCGACGCAGCCTCGTCAGGGGCGGTGGGATCGGGTGGGCGGTCGGGTGCGGGGGTCTCGCGGCTCCTCGCTGGCGCTCGTCGCACCTCGACCAGCGAGGAGCGCGTGGGCCCGTCAGGGCGGCTGCGCGACCTCCCCACCCCTGCGGCTGCGCAACCCCTTCCGAGTTCAGGGCGGTCGAGGTGCGAGGAGCCCCTGGGCGACGAGCCTCGAGACCCGGTGACGAGCGCGAGGGGGCCGTCGAGGTCGTTGCGACGCAGCCTCGTCAGGGGCGGTGGGATCGGGTGGGCGGTCGGGTGCGGGGCTTGCGGCTCCTCGCTGGCGCTCGTCGCACCTCGACCAGCGAGGAGCGCGTGGGCCCGTCAGGGCGGCTGCGTGACCTCCCCACCCCTGCGGCTGCGCAACCCCTTCCGAGTTCAGGGCGGTCGAGGTGCGAGGAGCCCCTGGGCGACGAGCCTCGAGACCCGGTGACGAGAGCGGGGCCCCGGGTGGTCGAGGTGCGAGGAGCCCCTGGGCGACGAGCCGCGAGACCCGGTGAGCGGTCGGGTGCAGGTCTTGGGGTTCCTCGCCGGCACTCGTCGCACCTCGACCTGCGACGGGCCGGAGCACGCCGACCGGCGGCGGCCTAGCCTGGAGGGGTGACTGCGCAGACGAGTGCCGGACCGGCGGTGAGCCTGTCCCACGCCTACGCCGACGCGCTGCCCGAGCTGGTGGTGGCGTGGGAGGCGGAGGAGTCGCCGCAGCCCCGGCTGGTGCTGCTCAACGAGCCGCTCGCGGGCGAGCTCGGCCTGGACGTCGACTGGCTGCGGAGCGAGGAGGGGGTGCGGTTCCTGGTGGGCCGTGCCGTGCCCGAGAGGGCACGTCCCGTGGCGCAGGTCTACGCCGGCCACCAGTTCGGCGGCTACTCGCCCCGCCTCGGCGACGGGCGGGCACTGCTGCTGGGCGAGCTGACGACGCCGGCCGGCGAGCTGCGCGACCTGCACCTCAAGGGCTCCGGCCGCACCCCGTTCGCGCGCGGTGGCGACGGGCTGGCGGTGCTCGCCCCCATGCTGCGCGAGTACGTCGTCAGCGAGGCGATGCACGCGCTCGGCATCCCCACCACGCGGTCGCTGGCGGTCGTCGCGACCGGGCGCGGCGTACGGCGCGAGGCAGCGGTGCTGCCGGGAGCGGTCAACGTGCGCGTGGCGGCGAGCCACCTGCGGGTCGGCACCTTCCAGTTCACCCGCACGCTCGACGACCCGGGTCTCCTGCAGCGGCTGCTCGACGTCGCGGTGCGACGTCACCACCCGGCGGCCGCGGAGGCCGACGTACCGGCCCTGGCGCTGCTCGACGCGGTGGTCGACGCGCAGGCGTCGCTGGTGGCGCGCTGGATGGGGGTGGGGTTCGTCCACGGCGTGCTCAACACCGACAACGTCACGATCTCGGGGGAGAGCATCGACTTCGGTCCGTGCGCGTTCCTCGACGCCGCCGACCCGGCGACGGTCTTCAGCTCGATCGACCACGCCGGCCGTTACGCCTCCGGCAACCAGCCGGCCGTGACGGCGTGGAACCTCGCCCGCCTCGCCGAGGCGCTGCTGCCGCTGATCGACGACGACCAGGAGCGCGCGGTGGCGCTCGCGACGGCGTCGGTGCAGCGCTTCCCCGAGGCGTACGCCGCCGCCTGGACCGCCGAGCTGCGTCGCAAGCTCGGGCTGCGTCCCGAGTCCGAGGGTGGCCCGACCGACGACGTGGTGCGTCCGCTCGGCGAGGAGGTCGCGGAGCTGATGCGGTCGACCCCCGTCGACCACACCGGCTTCTGGCGCGACCTGGCGCACGCGGCGCGCGGTGACCTGGCTCCGGCACGCGACCGGGTGCTCGACCTCGCCGGCTTCGACGCCTGGGCGGAGCGGTGGCGCGCGCTGGGGCCCGACCCCGCCCTGATGGACCGCAGCAACCCGGTCCACGTGCCGCGCAACCACCTCGTCGAGGAGGCGCTCGACGCTGCGACCGCAGGCGACCTGGCACCGCTCCAGGCGCTGCTGCACGCGGTGCACCACGCCTTCGACGAGGCCGACGTCGACGTCCGGTACCGCGAGCCGGCGCCCGCAGGCAGCGAGGGCTACGTCACCTACTGCGGCACCTGACGAAAGCGGCATCTTCCCTGCCACATCTTCCGTGACCTGCGTCACGTCTCCTATGCTGCAGTGCGCCCCGTGACCGCAGCGGTCCGTCAGGCGACGTCCGCGAGCCCGGTGGGGGGTGCCATGGACGACACCGGCCTCGACGCCCGGCACCCCGGGCTGGTCGCACTGCCGTCGGGCTCCTTCGACCACTACGCGCGACTGGCGCAACGCCTGCTCCGAGCGCCCGTGGCCCTCGTGTCCCTCGTGGGCGGCGGGGAGCAGGTGATGCCGGGGGCCGCCGGCCTGACCGGCGACACCGAGGCGACCCGCCGGATCCCCTCCGCCTACTCGCTGTGCCGGCACGTCGTCGCCGGCTCTCGGCCCCTGGTCGTCGGCGACGCCCGCGGCGACGCCCGGTGGGCCGACGAGCCGGCCGTGACGGAGCTCGGCGTGGTGGCGTACGCCGGCCACCCGCTGGAGGCCGACGACGGTCAGGTGGTGGGATCGCTGTGCGCGGTCGACACCCAGGCGCGGGAGTGGAGCGCCGACGACCTCGAGGTCCTCGGCGACCTCGCCCAGGCGTGCTCCGCCGAGCTGCGCCACCGCGAGCAGCAGGCCGCGGCGTCCTACGACCTGATGAGGGCCCTGCTCGACGAGACCGGTGCGCTGGTGGCGGTGTACGACGCCCGCACCCACGAGCTGCTGCTGGCCAACGACATGGCGCGCCGAGGCGCCGCCGTGGTCGGCATGGAGATCGATCGGGCGCCGTGGGCCGCCGCGCACGTCCGCCAGGCCGACAACCGCACCCCGGTGCCGCCCGAGGAGCAGGTGGTGTCGCGGGCGCTGGCGGGGGTGGAGGTCGAGCCGGAGGTGCACTGGTACGGCCGGACCGGGGCCGAGCGTGCCGTCTCGATCGGGTCGCGGCTGCTGCGCCACGGCGACGGGAGCCCGTGGGCCGTGGTGGTGAACGCGCACGACGTCACCGACCTGGTGCGCGCGCTGCAGGTGAAGGAGTCCTTCGTGTCGTCGGTCTCGCACGAGCTGCGGACCCCGTTGGCGGCGGTCATCGGGTACGCCGAGGTCCTGGACGACGAGCTGTCGGGTCTGGGTGCTGACGCCTCGGCCGCCCGGCACGCCCTCGGCGTGATCCACCGGCGGGCCGCCGACCTCCAGCACCGCATCGCGGACCTGCTCGACATGACCGACCTGCGGCGCCGGTTGGAGCTCGCCAGCACCGACCTGTCGGCGCTGGCCGCGCGCGTGGTGTCGGGCTTCGAGGTGCTCGCCGCCGACGCGGGCCACCGGGTCGAGATCGATGCCGGCGAGCCGCAGCGCGCCGTCGTCGACGAGCACCGCGTCACCCAGGTCCTCGACAACCTGCTCTCCAACGCCGTCAAGCACGCCGGCCCCGGCGGTCGGGTGCAGGTGCGGGTCGACGGCACCGCGTCGGACGTGGTGGTCACGGTCGCCGACGACGGCGTCGGGATGACGGCGGGAGAGGCGGAGCAGGCGTTCGACCGGTTCTGGCGGGGGCGCACGGCCCACGACGCCGCGGTGCCCGGCATCGGCGTCGGGCTCAGCCTGGTGCGCGACATCGTCACGGCCCACCACGGCGAGGTGACGCTACAGAGCGCCCCCGGGGCGGGAACCCGCGTCATCGTGCGGCTCCCGCGCAGCCCGGCCGCCGTGACCTGACCCCTGCGGTCCGCCGTGGGCCGGCCCCTCGAGACGGTCGTCGAGCGACCTCCTCAGGGAGCTGCCAGGCGGGTGGGCAGGCCGCGGTGGAGCACGCTGAGGCCGAGGGCCGCGAGGGCGATCACGGCGGGGTAGGCGCCGAGGCGCTCGGCGACCCCGAACGGCACCCCGAGCGGGGCCACCACCGCGAGCGAGCCCAGCAGCCCGACGACCCCGGCGGCCACGAGGCCGGCCCGCGACGTCCCGGCGAGGCGGAGGCCCAGGAGCAGCACCGCGAGGTTCTGCGCCGGGAACAGCGGGGTCGCGACCAGCAGGTGCAGCGGCCGGTCGACGTCGAGCGGCACGAGCCCGACCGCGGCCGTCGAGAGCCCGGCCAGGACGAGCAGCACCGCCGCAGCGGCGTACCGACGCACCAGCACGCCGACGGCGACCATCGCCGCCCCACCGACGAGCAGCCCGACGCTGAAGACCGGCCACCAGGGCGAGCAGAGGGCGGCGTCGCAGCGGACGACGCCGAGGTCGGAGATGGCGTCGCGGGTCCAGGAGTACGGCGTCGTGACCGCCGCCGCGACCACGGGCTGCACCGCCAGCGACGTCACGGTGAGCAGCAGCGCGACCCCCAGCAACCGCTCGCGCGTGCGCGTCACCGAGGTGTCCTCCGCGGGTGTTAGGTTCCTGGTGCCGTGGTGCACGGGAAGCCGGTCAGAGTCCGGCGCGGCCCTCGCCACTGTAGCCGTCGAGCGCGGCGACCCCCGCTGTCCGGGAGACCGGGCAGTGCCACGCAAGTGGGGCCACTGGGTGCCAGCCCGGGAAGGTCGGTCGCCGGGTGGTGACACGGAAGCCAGGAGACCGGCCACGGCGACCCCACCCGGGGTGAAGACATCCACGAGGGCTTGGAGCAGGTATTGGACGGGGCGACCCGTGACGGGCGGCGGTTGCTGCTCGTCGGGATGTCGGCGCGCGAGGCGGCCGACGACACGACGCTGCGTGCGCTCGCCGCGCCGTACGACGCCCACGTCGCGCACCTGCAGGTCGGCGACCCCTCGCTGCGCAGGGTGCTCGACCGCCTGGCCGACGACTCCGACGACCCGGTCGACGTCGTCGGGGTCTCGCAGGCGCGCCTCGCGCCCGGGGCGAGCTGGCTGCGACGCGTGGCCGGCCACTGGTGGCGCGAGCGCGAGGGTCGACGGCCCGAGGTCGCCGTCGCGCCCGCACTCGTCGAGGACGCCGACGTGCTCCGCGCGATCGTCTCGAGTCCTCCTGGCGCCGCCGGGGCACTGCTCCGCCCGCTCGACGGCCGCGAGGCGCCGATGGTCTCGGCCGCCTGGGAGGACGTGCCGACCCATGCCCACCAGGTGCTGCTCTGCCGCGGCCCGCGCTGCACCGCGAGGGGCGCCGAGACCGTCGCCGAGGCGCTCGTGCTCGAGCTGGTGCGGCTCGGGCAGGGCGACGACGACGTGCTGCTCACCCACACCGCCTGCCTGTTCCCCTGCAACCACGCCCCCGTGGTCGCGGTGCAGCCCGACGACACCTGGTATGGCGCCGTGACCCCCGACGCCGTACGACGCATCGCCACCGAGCACCTGGTCGGGCACCGACCGCCCACCGACCTCCAGCTGCCCCGCCACCGGAAGGCCCTCACGTGAAGATCGCGCTGCTCTCCACCTCCGACACCGACCTGCTCTCCGCGCGGGCCTCGGGAGCCGACTACGTCTGGGCCAACCCCGGTCGCCCCGGCCACCAGTCGATGGCGGCCACGATCGAGGACTGCGACCTCGTGGTCGGCCGCGTCCTCGGTGGCGCGGAGGACCTCTGCTCCGGCTTCGCCCGCATCAAGGCGACCGGGATGCCGATGGTCGTCCTCGGCGGCGAGCAGCAGCCGAGCGCCGAGCTGATGGAGCTCTCCAGCGTGCCGATCGGGGTCGCTGCCGAGGCCCACCGCTACCTGGCCGAGGGCGGCCCCGCCAACCTCGCCCAGCTGCACGCCTTCCTCTCCGACACCGTGCTGCTGACCGGCGAGGGCTTCGAGGCGCCCGTCGCCGTGCCGCAGTGGGGGATGCACGAGCCGGCGGTGGTCGCGTCCTCGTCGGTCGAGCCTGTCGAGACCACGGCCATGCCGCGCGTCGGCGTCCTCTACTACCGGGCCCACGAGGCGTCGGGCAACAGCGCGTTCGCCCACGACCTGGCCCGGGCGGTGACGGCGACGGGCGAGGCGGTCGGCGTACCGGTCTTCGCGGGCTCGCTGCGCTCGGCCCCCGACGAGCTCTTCGACGCCTTCCGCACGCTCGACGCGCTCGTCGTGACGGTGCTGGCGGCGGGCGGCAGCACGCCGGCCGGGGTGAGCGCCGGCGGCGACGACGACGCGTGGGACGTCGAGCGCATCGCCGCCCTCGACATCCCCGTCCTGCAGGCGCTCTCGCTGACCAGCAGCCGCGCGGAGTGGGAGGCCAACGACGACGGCGTGACGCCGCTCGACTCGGCCACCCAGATCGCGATCCCGGAGTTCGACGGCCGCATCATCACCGCGCCGTTCTCGTTCAAGGAGGTCGACGAGGACGGCCTGCCGCGCTACGTCGCCGACCCCGAGCGCTGCGACCGCGTCGCGCGCATCGCCGTCAACCACGCCCGGTTGCGCCACATCGCCCCGGCTGACCGCAAGGTCGCGCTGATGCTGTCGGCGTACCCCACCAAGCACTCGCGGGTCGGCAACGCCGTCGGCCTCGACACCCCGGCGAGCACCATCCGGCTGCTGCGGAAGATGCGCGACGCCGGTTACGACCTCGGCGGTCCCGGCGCCATCCCCGGCCTCGACCTCGACGACGAGACCGAAGCCGGCAACACCCTCATCCACGCCCTGATCGACGCGGGCGGCCAGGACGAGGAGTGGCTGACCAACGCCCAGCTCACCGACGCCCACGTGCGCATCACGGGCGAGCAGTACGCCGCGTGGACCGCCGACCTGCCCGCCGACCTCCGCGGCGACATCGAGGAGGCGTGGGGCCCGGCGCCCGGCACGCTCTTCGTCAACGACGCGGGCGAGATCGTGCTCGCCACCATCCAGGCCGGCAACGTCGTGCTGCTGATCCAGCCGCCGCGGGGCTTCGGCGAGAACCCCGTCGCGATCTACCACGACCCCGACCTCGCGGTCACCCACCACTACCTCGCGGCGTACCGCTGGTTGCGTGCCCCGGAGGCCGACGGCGGCTTCGGCGCCCACGCCGTGGTGCACCTGGGCAAGCACGGCTCGATGGAGTGGCTGCCGGGCAAGAACGCCGCGCTGTCGGCCAGCTGCGCCACCGACCAGACCATCGCCGACCTGCCGCTGGTCTACCCGTTCCTCGTCAACGACCCGGGGGAGGGCGCGCAGGCCAAGCGCCGCGCCCACGCCACCATCGTCGACCACCTGATCCCGCCGATGGCGCGCGCCGAGACCTACGGCGACATCGCGCGGCTCGAGCAGCTGCTCGACGAGCACGCCAACATCGCCTCGATGGACCCGGCCAAGCTGCCGGCCATCCGCGGCGAGATCTGGCAGCTCATGCACGCCGCCGAGATGCACCGCGACCTCGGGCTCGACGAGCAGCCCGACGACGACGACTTCGACGACTTCATCATGCACGTCGACGGGTGGCTCTGCGAGATCAAGGACGCCCAGATCCGCGACGGCCTGCACGTGCTCGGCGGCGCGCCGACCGGCGAGGCGC
This sequence comes from Nocardioides marmoraquaticus, assembly GCF_054777915.1. Taxonomy (NCBI): domain Bacteria; kingdom Bacillati; phylum Actinomycetota; class Actinomycetes; order Propionibacteriales; family Nocardioidaceae; genus Nocardioides; species Nocardioides marmoraquaticus. The sequence goes on from NZ_BAAHAA010000027.1 coordinate 7,631, forward strand.
GGGTCAACCTGGTGCTCGCGATCCTGCGCGCACAGCAGGTCTGGGGCGGCCAGCAGCACGCCGTGCCGGGGCTCCGCACGGCGCTCGGGCTCAAGGAGGGTGCCGAGCAGCTCGGCGCCATCGACGAGATCGAGGCGCAGGCCACGTCGCTCGTCGAGCGGATGGAGGCGGCCGACTGGTCGGTCGACGCCGTCCCCGGCCTGCACGACGACCCCGTCGTGCAGCAGGTGCTGCGCTTCGCCGCGACCGAGGTCGTGCCCCGCCTCGCCGGCACCGACCGCGAGCTCGACATGGTGCTGCACGCCCTCGGGGGTGGCTTCGTGCCGGCCGGCCCGTCGGGCTCGCCGCTGCGCGGCCTGGTCAACGTGCTGCCGACCGGCCGCAACTTCTACACCGTCGACCCCCGCGCCGTTCCGTCCCGACTGGCCTGGCAGACGGGCCAGGCGATGGCGGAGTCGCTGGTCGCCAAGTACGTCGACGAGACCGGCGACTACCCGTCGTCCGTCGGCCTGTCGGTGTGGGGCACCAGCGCGATGCGCACCAGCGGTGACGACGTCGCCGAGGTGCTCGCGCTGCTCGGCGTGCGCCCCGAGTGGGACGAGGCCTCGCGCCGCATCCACGAGGTCAAGGTCGTGCCGCTCGACGAGCTCGGCCGCCCGCGCATCGACGTCACCGTGCGCATCTCCGGCTTCTTCCGCGACGCGTTCCCGCACGTCGTGGCGATGCTCGACGACGCCGTGCGCATGGTGGCCTCCCTCGAGGAGCCGCTCGACCAGAACTACGTCCGGGCCCACGCCCAGGCCGACCTCGCCGAGCACGGCGACGAGCGGCGTGCGACCACGCGCGTCTTCGGCAGCAAGCCGGGCTCCTACGGCGCCGGCATCCTGCAGGTCGTCGAGTCCGGCACCTGGCGCGACGACCAGGACCTCGCCGAGGTCTACACGCAGTGGGGTGGCTTCGCCTACGGCCGCGACCTCGACGGCCGTCCGGCCGCCGACGACATGCGCGCCAACTACCGGCGCATCAAGGTGGCCGCGAAGAACGTCGACACCCGCGAGCACGACATCGCCGACTCCGACGACTACTTCCAGTACCACGGCGGCATGGTCGCCACGGTGCGCGCGCTCACCGGCAGCTCGCCCCAGGCGTACGTCGGCGACTCGACCTCGCCCGACGCCGTGCGCACCCGCACCCTGCAGGAAGAGACCAACCGCGTCTTCCGCTCCCGCGTGGTCAACCCGCGCTGGATCGGCGCCATGCAGCGCCACGGCTACAAGGGCGCCTTCGAGCTCGCGGCGACCGTCGACTACCTCTTCGGGTTCGACGCCACCGCGGGCGTGGTGCACGACTGGATGTACGCCTCGCTCGCGCAGGAGTACGTGCTCGACGAGACCAACCAGCAGTTCATGAAGGACGCCAACCCCTGGGCCCTCCGCGGGATCGTCGAGAAGCTCCACGAGGCCGTCGAGCGCGGCCTGTGGGAGTCGCCCGACCCCGACCTGCTCGCCCAGATGCAGGCCGTCTACCTGGAGCTCGAGGGTGACCTCGAGGACCGCTGAGGTGCGCCATCGCTGGTCGAGGTGCGAGTGGCGCCAGGCCCGAGCCTCGAGACCCGGTGAGGTGCGCGCCGTCGTCGGGTGCGGGGGTCTCGAGGTCCTCGCCCGGGACCTCCGGTCGGACGCGGCATGACCCGCACCATCCACGTCGTCGGCGTGGGGATGGGGCCGCAGCACGTGACACCCGAGGCGGCGGCGGCGCTGCGCGGGGCGGCGTACGTCGTCGCGGCGCGCAAGCGTGACGACGACCCGCTGCTGGCCGTACGACGCGACCTCGCCGCCGCGCACGGGCTCGAGGTCGTCGAGGTCGACGACCCGCCGCGCGACCGGTCCGACCACCGCGACACCGCGGGCTACGACGGTGCCGTGCTCGACTGGCACGACGCCCGCGCCCGCGCCTGGGCCGCGGCCGTCGCGGGGCGCGAGGGCGACCCGGCGTTCCTGGTGTGGGGCGACCCCGCGCTCTACGACTCGACGATCCGCGTCGTCGACCGGATCGCCGCAGACCTCGACGCGACGGTGCGGGTCGTCGCGGGCATCAGCGCACCCCAGCTGCTGGCCGCGCGCCACGGCGTCGTGCTGCACGAGGTCGGCCGACCGGTGCACTTGACGACCCAGCGACGCCAGGCCGACGCGGTCGCCGAGGGCCAGCGCAACCTGGTCGTCATGCTCACCAGCGGTGTCCACCTCGACGGCCTCGACGACTGGACCATCTGGTGGGGCGCCAACCTCGGTGCGACCGGCGAGCGGCTGGTCACCGGCCGGGTCGGCGACGTGCGCGACCAGCTCGATGAGGCGCGCGCCGGGGCCGAGGCCGAGGCCGGCTGGGTGATGGACCTCTACCTGCTGCGACGACACGAGGGGGCTCCCGCGTGACGCTGCCCGAGCGCGACGTGCTGGTCTGCCGCGACTGCTGCTGCGGCACGACGAAGAAGCACCCCCGCACCGACCACGACGCCCAGCGCGAGGCGCTGCTCGCCTGCGGCGACGTCGACGGCGTCCGCGTGCGCGTCGTGGAGTGCCTCGACGAGTGCGACCGCAGCAACGTGGTGCTGGTGCGCGACTTCTCGCGTGGCCGTCGCCCGACCGACACCTGGCTCGGCGGGGTCCTCGCCGAGGGCACCACCGACGAGCTGGTCGGCTGGATCACCGAGGGCGGGCCGCTGCCCCGCTCGCTCGAGCCGCACCGGATGAGGCGCACCCGAGGCGGGCGGCTCGCGTGAGCGGGCAGTCGACGCTCGCGATCGGGGTCCCGGGGCTCGACGACCACGTCCGCGCGCTGACCTCCGCGTCCTTCCGCGACGCGGGCCCTGGCTTCCACCACGCCCACGTCACCCTGCTCGACCCGTGGCGCGAGCACCCCGCCGACACCGATCTCGCGGCGGTCGCCCGCGTCGTCGCCCAGCACGACCCGTTCGAGGCGGTGCTCCAGGAGGTGACGGTGTTCCCCGGCGGCACGGTCGGGCTGGTCGCGGAGCCGAGCGCCGCGTTCATGGCGCTCACGGTCGCCCTGGTCGCGGCGTTCCCCGACCTGGCGCCGTACGAGGGCGCCTTCGACGACCCCGTGCCGCACCTGTCGCTCGGCACGCAGGGCGAGGACGTCGACGCCGACGAGCAGCGCGAGCAGCTCGCCGGCCTGCTGCCGCTGCGGCTGCGGGTCGAGCACGTCGACCTGCAGTGGTGGGAGGCCGACGGGTGCCGGCTGCTGCACCGCTGGCCGCTCGGGGGCGGTGAGTCGTGAGCGGGCTGCTGGTCGCCGGCACCACCTCCGACGCCGGCAAGAGCGTGGTCACCACCGGCCTGTGCCGGGCGCTGGCCCGACGCGGGGTGCGCGTCGCGCCGTACAAGGCGCAGAACATGTCCAACAACTCCATGGTCACCCGCGACGGTGACGAGATCGGCCGCGCCCAGTGGGTGCAGGCGCTGGCGGCGCGCGCCGAGCCCGAGACCGCGATGAACCCGGTGCTGCTCAAGCCCGGCAGCGACCACCGCAGCCACGTGGTGCTGATGGGGCGGCCCGGCGGATCGGTGAGCGCCACCGACTTCGCCACCGGCCGGCGCCACCTCGCCGAGGCCGCGTGGGCGGCGTACGACGACCTCGCCTCGCGCTTCGACGTGGTCGTCGCCGAGGGCGCGGGGAGCCCCGCCGAGATCAACCTGCGCAACAGCGACTACGTCAACATGGGTCTCGCCCAGCACGCGCAGCTGCCGACCGTGGTGGTCGGCGACATCGACCGCGGCGGGGTCTTCGCGGCGTTCCACGGCACCCTGATGCTGCTCGACGAGGCCGACCAGCGGCTGGTCGCGGGCTGGGTGGTCAACAAGTTCCGCGGCGACCGCGGGCTGCTGCAGCCGGGCCTCGACGAGATCGCCGCCCGCACCGGGCGGCCCGTGTGGGGCGTGCTGCCGTGGCGGCCCGACCTGTGGCTCGACAGCGAGGACGCGCTCGACCTCGAGGGTCGCCGGGCGCGGTCCGGGCGGGTGCGGGTCGCGGTGGTGCGGCTGCCGCGGATCTCCAACTTCACCGACGTCGACGCGCTGGGGCTCGAGCCCGCGCTCGACGTCTACTTCGCCTCCACTCCTCGTGCGCTGGCCGACGCCGACCTCGTGGTGCTGCCCGGCACCCGGGCGACCATCAGCGACCTCGCGTGGCTGCGCGAGCGCGGGCTCGACGAGGTCGTCGTCGCCCACGCCCGCGCCGGGCGGCCGGTGCTGGGCATCTGCGGCGGCTGCCAGATGCTCGGTGGCACCGTCGCCGACCCCCACGGCATCGAGGGCCCGCCGACCACGGTCGAGGGCCTCGGCCTGCTCGACCTGCACACCGAGTTCACCCCTGACAAGGTGCTGCGGCTGCACGAGCCTGCGGGCTACGAGATCCACCACGGGCGCGTCACCGGGGCGCGGGAGGCGGGGCCGGTCACCGGCACGATGGTCCACGGCGCGCTCGAGGACGACGCCCACCGCGATGCCTACCTGCGCCGCGCCCTCGGCGTCGCCTCCGAGGCCTCCTTCCCTGCCGCGCGCGAGGCCCGCCTCGAGCTGCTCGGCGACCTCGTCGAGGAGCACCTCGACGTCGACGGCTTGCTGTCGCTGGCCCGGGAAGGCGTGCGGTGATCGCCGTGCAGGTCTTCCGCGTCACGACCCGCTCCCGGAGGAGGCTCGCGAGGGGCCGCCCTTCGTGGCTCGCTGCGCTCGCACCTCAGGGAGCGGGTGGGCTCGCTGCGCTCGCACCTCAGGGAGCGGGGGTGGAGTGCCGGTCCCCGAGGAGGCCCGCGAGGGACGAGCGGGGTGTCACGAGGGGGCGCCCTTCGTGGCTCGCTGCGCTCGCACCTCAGGGAGCGGGTGGGCTCGCTGCGCTCGCACCTCAGGGGGCGGGGGTGGAGCGCCGGTCCCCGAGGAGGCCCGCGAGGGACGAGCGGGGTGTCACGAGGGGGCGCCCTTCGTGGCTCGCTTCGCTCGCACCTCAGGGAGCGGTGGGGCTCGCTGCGCTCGCACCTCAGGGGGCGGGTGGGCTCGCTGCGCTGGCACCTCAGGGGGCGGGGGTGGAGCGCCGGTCCCCGAGGAGGCCCGCGAGGGACGAGCGGGGTGTCACGAGGGGGCGCCCTTCGTGGCTCGCTGCGCTCGCACCTCAGGGAGCGGGTGGGCTGGCTGCGCTCGCACCTCAGGGAGCGGGTGGGTTCGCTGCGCTCGCACCTCAGGGAGCGGTGGGGCTCGCTGCGCTCGCACCTCAGGGAGCGGGGATGGAGCGCCGGTCCCCGAGGAGGCCCGCGAGGGACGAGCGGGGCGTCACGAGGGGGCGCCCTTCGTGGCTCGCTGCGCTCGCACCTCAGGGAGCGGTGGGGCTCGCTGCGCTCGCACCTCAGGGAGCGGGTGGGCTCGCTGCGCTCGCACCTCAGGGAGCGGTGGGGCTCGCTGCGCTCGCACCTCAGGGCGCGGGTGGGCTCGCTGCGCCCGCACCTCGGGCAGCGGGGGTGGTCCGCTCGTGAGGGTGCTGGTGCTGGGGGGCACGGGGGAGGCGAGGGCGCTGGCGCGAGTCCTGGCCGACAAGGGTGTCGAGGTGGTGACGTCGCTGGCGGGGCGGGTGAAGGACCCGGCGCTGCCGGTGGGCGAGGTGCGGATCGGGGGGTTCGGCGGGGTCGAGGGGCTGGCGCGCGAGGCGGCGGCGCACGACCTCGTGGTCGACGCGACCCACCCGTTCGCCGCGACCATCTCCGACCACGCCGCCAGGGCGGTGCCGCGCGACCGACTGCTCCGGCTGCAGCGACCCGGTTGGGAGCCGGTCGGCGACTGGCGCCCGGTGGCCGACCACGCCGCGGCGGCCCGGCTCGCAGCCGACCTGGGGGAGCGGCCGTTCCTCACCATCGGCCGGCAGTCGCTCTGCGACTTCATAGGCCCGCTCGCCGAGACCGCTGCGCTCGTGCGGGTCGTCGACCCGCCGGAGCACCCGCTCCCGCCGCCGTGGACGCTGCTGCGCGACCGGGGGCCGTACGACGTGGCCGGCGAGCGGTCGCTGATGCAGCGCCACGGCGTCGACGTGCTCGTGACCAAGGACTCCGGCGGAGCGCTGACCCGGGCCAAGCTCGAGGCCGCGGCCGGGCTCGGCCTGCCCGTCGTCGTGGTGGCCCGCCCCACCGCCCCGGAGGGCACCACCACGGTGGCGACCGTCGCCGAGGCGGCCGCGTGGGTCAGGATGCAGCGGTGAAGGTCCTCGTCACCGGCGGCGTGCGCTCCGGCAAGTCGCGTCACGCCGAGACCCTCCTGGGCGAGCAGCCCGCGACGTACGTCGCCCCGGGTCCGACCACCGCCGAGGACCCCGACCCCGACTGGGCCGAGCGCGTCGCGGCCCACCGCGAGCGTCGCCCCGCCGCCTGGACGACGCTCGAGAGCCGCGACCTCGCCGCTGCGCTGTCGACGCCCGGGCCGGTGATCGTCGACTGCCTCGGCACCTGGCTCTCGGCGGTCGTCGACGCGGCCGCGCTGTGGGAGGCTCCGTCGGAGCAGGTGCACGCCCACGTCGGAGCCCTGCTCGACGACGCCGTCGGGGCCCTCGACGCGGCGACCGGCCCGGTCGTCCTGGTGACCAACGAGGTCGGTCTGGGCGTGGTGCCGTCGCACCGCTCCGGTCGGCTCTTCCGCGACCTGCTCGGCACCGTCAACCAGCGCGTGGCCACCGCGTGCGACGAGGTGCACCTCGTCGTGGCCGGACGGGTGCTGCGTCTCTAGCGCCTGCCGACCCGGCAACGGCGGCTGAGCGGTGTCCCGGGTCGCGCCCGGGCGCGACGGGGTGGGCGACCTCACGCGCGCGCCGCGTGGCGAGGGCGCGCGCGGTCGGTAGGTTCGCCACGTCCGTCCGCCCGACCCAGGAGCCCGTCGTGAGCACCCCCGTCACCACCGCGTCCACCACCAACGTCCCCCGCACCACCGTGATCGTGGGCGCGGTCCTCGTCGTCGTGGGCGTGCTCGGCTACCTGCTGTCCGACTCCCGCAGCCTGACCGCCTTCATCCCCTCGGTGCTCGGCGTTGTCCTGGTGGTGTGCGGCATCGTCGGCGCCCGCAAGCCCAAGATCGGCATCCACGCCGCCCTCGTGGTGGCCCTGGTCGGCGTCCTCGGCACCATCCCCAACGTGCTCGGCCTGGGTGAGCTGTTCTCCGGCGACAGCGACCGGCCGCTCGCCGTCGTCAGCGGCACCGTCACCTTCGTGCTGCTCGTCGCCTACCTCGTGATCGGCATCCGCTCCTTCGTCGCCGCCCGTCGGGCCTGACGCAGAACCCGTACGCCGCCCGGCACCACGGTCCCGTGCGTCGGGAACGCCGACCTCGTGCTGCGACGCCGGCGGAGACCCTCAGCAGCTGCCGGCCGGGTGAGGCCGACGACGCGCGCCCCGGTGCGAGCCTGCGGACGCGGCTGCCGACCGGGCCCCTGGACAGTGGTCGGGCGCCGCGGGGAGCCCTCAGTCCGGGCGGGCGGCGCCGCGTCGCGTGCCGCGACCGCACCTGACGCCTGCCGCCAGTGCGGCCACGAGCACCGCGCCCGCGTCGGGGCGGCGGGCGAGCGCGGTGGCACGGCGTACGTCGGGCACGCGGGGCGGGCGTCCGTCGCCGAGCCGGTGGCGCTCCTCGACCCGGTCGCCGTAGGTGTTGCGGCCCCCGAGCCGCACCCCGAGCGCGCCGGCGAACGCCGCCTCGACCGGTCCGGCGTTGGGGGAGGGGTGGCCCGGGGCGTCGCGGCGCCAGGCGTGCCAGGCGGCGCGTGGGTCGCGCCCGAGCACGACCGCGAGCAGCGCGCTCAGCCGCGACCCGGGCAGGGCGAGCAGGTCGTCGAGGCGCGCGGCGGCCCAGCCGAAGTCGGCGTACCGCTCGCTGCGGTGGCCGACCATCGCGTCGAGCGTGTTGGCGGCACGGTGCCCGACCAGGCCGGGCACCCCGAGCACGGCGCCGAGCACGAGCGGGGCGACGACGGCGTCGGAGGTGTTCTCGGCGACGGACTCGACGACGGCCCGGGCGACCTCGTCGGCGTCGAGCCGACTCGGGTCGCGGCCGACGAGGTGCGTCAGTCGCTGCCGGGCGGCGGCGAGGTCGTCGCCCTCGAGCAGCTCCGCCACCGCATGGGCCTCCCGCTCCAGCGAGGTGCCGCCGAGCACCGCCCAGGTCGCGGCGGCCGTGACGACGAGGTGGGCCGCCGGCTGGCGCGCGGCCGCACGCTCGGCGAGCACCCCGGCCGCGGTCGTGCCGCCGACGAGCACCGCCACGTGGAGCACGCCGCGGCGGCGGAGCGTGGCCGCGGGTGGCGGCGTGCGGTGGCGACCGGGCGGGTGCAGCCGCCGCTCGAGCGCGAGGGCGACCCGCCCGAAGCCGGCCACCGGGTGCCAGCGGGCGGGGTCGCCCAGGAGCCGGTCGAGCCCGGCCCCGAGGAGCAGCCCGAGCGCGCGGGAGCGGCTCATGCGAGCCCGACCAGGAGAGCGGCCAGGCACAGCTCGATGCTCGCGCCGTAGACGTCGCCGTTGGTGCCGCCGATGCGGGCCACGGCGCGGCGTACGAGCAGCAGCACGACCAGCGCTCCGAGAGCGGCCGCGAGCAGGCCGCGCCACCAGTCGCCGCCGTCCCAGGTCACGAGCCGGGTGAGCACGAGCGCGACGACGAGCCAGCCGGCGACGGCGAGGCCGGTCGGCACCGTGCCGGCGTACGTCGACCCCAGGCCGCCGTCCTGTGCGGCCGGGACTCCCTCGCGGCAGGCCAGCCACAACGCGAAGCGCGACAGGCACACCACCACGCCGGCCGTCACCACGCCGCGCCAGGTGCCGACCAGCGTGGAGAGGGAGGCCGCCTGCACGCCGAGCACCAGCACCACGGCGGCGCCGCCGGCGGGGCCCGAGGTGGCGGTGTGCATGGCGGCGAGCGCGCGGTCGCGGTCGAGCGAGGCGGTCAGCCCGTCGGCGGTGTCGGAGAGCCCGTCGAGGTGGAAGGCGCGGGTGCCGAGCGCGAGCACGGCGACGGCCAGCAGGCCGACCACCAGCGGCGCGAGGCCGAGGGCGAGGCCGACGAGACCGACCACGACCACCCCGACCCCGAGCGGCGCGACGGCCAGCGGTGCCAGCAGCATGGCGTCGCGGGCCACCTCGCGGTCGACGCGCGAGGGCATGCCGACGCGGACGGCCGTCAGCATGCCCAGCGCCAGGCGCCAGCCGTCACGCATCCGGTGGCAGGAGCTCCGCGAGGAGGGCGACCTCGGTGAGCAGCGCCGCGGCGGCGCGCACCAGCGGCACGGCCGCGACCGCCCCGCTGCCCTCGCCCAGCCTGAGGTCGAGGTCGAGCAGCGGCACCAGGCCGAGCTTGTCGAGAGCCAGCGACTGGGCGGGCTCGGTGGACCGGTGGCCTGCCGCGCACCACGCGGCCACGCCCGGCTCGATCCGGTCGGCGGTGAGCGCGCAGGCGACGGCCATGAGCCCGTCGAGCAGGACGGGCACGCCGAGCCGTGCCGCGGTCAGCAGGTAGCCGGTGGCCGCGGCCAGGTCGGCGCTGCCCAGCGCGGTGAGGGTCTCGACGGGGTCGGCGACCCGGTCGCCGGCCCGACGCAGCGCGGCGTCGACCACCTCGGTCTTGCGGGCGAGGCCGGCGTCGTCGACGCCGGTGCCGCGACCGACCACCTCGCTGGCCGGGAGACCGAGGCCGGCGGCGACCAGGGCGGCGGCGGGCGTGGTGTTGCCGATGCCCATGTCACCGGACAGCAGCAGGTCTGCGCCGGCGGCGACCTCCTCCTCGGCGACCTGGCGGCCGACGTCGACGGCGCGGCGGGTCTCGTCGGGGGTGAGCGCGTCCTCGAGGTGGATGGCGCCGGACCCGCGGCGCACCTTCAGCGGCCCGGCGGCGTCGCTGTCGACGGCCACGTCGACCACGCGCACGGTGACGTCGTGGGCACGGGCCAGCGCGTTGACCCCGGCGCGTCCGGCCAGGAACGTGCCGACCATGGCCTGGGTGATGGCCGGGGGGTAGGCGCTGACGCCGTGCGCGGCGACGCCGTGGTCGCCGGCGAAGATCGCCAGCCGCACCCGACGAGGCGCGACCGGCGGCACCTGTCCCTGGCACGCAGCCAGCCAGGTGGCGAGGTCTCCGAGCCGGCCGAGCGCCCCGGCCGGCACGGCGAGCCCGGCGAGGCGCTCGGAGGCGGCGCGGGCCACCTCGCCGTCGGGCGCCCTCACAGGCTGGTGCCCGGCCGGCGCCGGGCGGCGAACGACGACGACATGGTGCCTCCTCAGGGATGCAGCGTCCCTGCTCGTGGGGGTGGGGGTGCGGGCCGTCGTGTCTGACTCCGCCGACCACCCCGGTCCCGAGGAGGCGGCGTCACAGTGGCGCGACCGTGCCGGACCCACCGGCTTGCGCGGCCTGCGCTCCGCACCCTAGGGCACCGGTGTCGTCACGTCTGCACCGATCGCGCCGGTGGGCCGGGCAGTCGTCCGGATCACGAGCCGTGGGTGAAGGAGTGGTGCTCGTGCCGCACCACCCACCGGCCCTCCCGGCGACGCAGCCCGAGCGTCAGCCGCAGGCGGCGGTCGGGCTGCTGCCGGTGCTCCTCCGCCGTGCCGCAGCGCAGCAGCGCCCACGCCACGGCGACGTCCTGGCCCGCGTCGACGTGCAGCTCCTCGACCTCGAAGTCGGCTCCCGAGGCCTGCCAGGCGAAGAACGGCGGCCACGTCTCGGCGTACGCCGCCAGTCCGCGCACGCCGCGCTCCGGCGGCGGCACGTCGAACATCACCAGGTCGTCGGCGTGGTCGGCCAGCACGCGCTCCAGGTCGCCCTCGTGCACGGCCGCGGCCCACGCCAGCACGAGCGGGCGCACCTCGTCCTCGCTCGTGTCGTCGCTCGTCCCGCTCATGGTCATCGCCTCCCGACGCGTCGGATCCGTCGTGGGTGACGACCCGTGGGGTGAGGCCGGCTCATCGCTCAGGCGCGGAGCACTGTGTCGAGCGCCTTGCCGCGGGCGAGCTCGTCGACGAGCTTGTCGAGGTAGCGGATCCGGCGCATCAGGGGGTCCTCGACCTCCTCGACGCGGACGCCGCACACGACCCCGGTGATGCGGTCGGCGGCGGGGTTCAGCTCGGCCTGCTCGAAGAAGTCGGCGAACGTCGTCCCCGCGTCCAGGTGGGCCGCCAGCGCCGCCTCGTCGAAGCCGGTGAGCCAGGTGACGACGGTGTGGAGCTCGGCCGTGGTCCGGCCCTTGCGCTCCACCTTGGTCACGTAGTGCGGGTAGACCGCCGCGACGGGCGTGGTGAAGATCCGGTGCACCTGCGCAGGGTAGGCCTGACGGCGGATCGGTGCGCGTGGCGCACGGTGCCGTCCACGGCTGCACCGGCGACGTGCTGCGGCCGCGACCTGAGTAGCAGGGCGCATGTGCGGGGCCGGCCGGACGACCACGCTGGGGGCATGCGCCTGACCGGGTCCGTCGCCGTCGCCCTGCTGGGCCCCGTGGTCGCCTGGGTGGTGTGGGTGCTGCCGTTCGGGGGCCAACCGCCCGACGCCTGGCCGGTGGCGTGGTTCGTCACCGTCGCGGTCGGCGCGCTCCTCGCCGGGTGGCTGGCGCCGTCGGGGGGCTGGTCGCTCGCGGCGGTGTCGGTCGTCGCCGTGCTCGCCACGCTGGCGGTGCTCTGGGCCTGGTGGTCGGCGACCGACGACTCGGGGCTGTTCGTGATCGGGTTCGCCGTCGCGCTGCCGCTGGTGGTCGTCGGCGGCCCGGCACTGGTTGCGGCCGGCCGGGGACTCAGGACCGCGCTGCTCCAGCGAGCAGCGGCAGCACCCGGTCGGTGACCTCGGGGGGCCGTACGGCGAGCCGGACCCAGCTGCCGTCGAGCCCGGGGAAGGTGTCGCAGCGGCGTACGGCGACGCCGGCGGCGCGCAGCCGCGCGTGGACGCCCTCGCCGGGCCGGGCGAGCACGAACGCGGTGCTCGAGGCGACGTGGTGGACCCCGAGGGCGCTCAGCCCGGCCTCGAGGTGGGCACGCCAGCCGGCGAGCAGCTCGGCGCGCCGTACGGACTCGGCGCGGGCGACCTCGGTGGCGCAGGCGGTCATGGCGGCGGCCGCCGGCGTCGAGACCGACCACGGCGTGCGGGCGGCCCGCAGCGGGGCGACGTCGTCGGGGTGGCCGAGCAGGTAGCCCGCCCGGACGCCCGGGATCGACCACTGCTTGGTCAGGCTGCGCACCACGACCAGGCCGCGGGCGCTCTCATCGGCCACGGACGCGGGCTCGCCGGGGACGGCGTCCATGAAGGCCTCGTCGACGACGACGGTGCGGCCGGGCCTGGTCAGGGCGCGCACGGCGTCGGCCGGGTGGAGCACGCCGGTGGGGTTGGTCGGGTTGCCGAGCACCACGAGGTCGGCCCCCTCGGGCACGTCGGGCGGCGCCGGCAGGTCGAACGGCGCTGGCGCCACGACGGTGTCGACGTCGTGGCCGGCGGCGAGCAGCGCGGCGTGGGGCTCGGTGAACTGCGGGTGCACGACGACCGGGTGCCGCCACGGCCGCCTGGCGAGGAGGGTGAAGGCCTCGGCGGCACCGGCGGTGGCGACGCAGTCGGTGGCGTCGCGGCGGTGGTACGCCGCCAGGGCGGCCTCCGCCTGCGACGGGTCGGGGTAGCGGCCCACCTCGTCGAGACTGGCCCGCAGCGCGTCGTCGAGCCAGGCGGGCCGCGGGCCGGGGAAGACGTTGACCGCGAGGTCGACCAGTCCGGGGGTGGCCTCGACGTCGCCGTGGTGGGAGAGGTCAGGCGTGCTCATGGACGGCCTGGGCGAAGCGGGCTGCGAGCCGGGGGTGGCCGGCCCAGTGCGTGTGCAGGTACGACGCGTGCAGCGTCGGCCCGGCGAACCCCTCGGCCACCCCGTCGACCACCCAGGCGGGGGTCGGGCCGTGCCCGGGATCGGTGCGGGTGCGGTGGAACTCGTGCCCGGTCACGCGCTCGCCGGCCCGGGTCAGCAGGGTGTCGGCCGGCGCGACGGCCTCCGGGTAGCGCAGCGTCAGCCGCTCGTGCATCGCCGCGGCGGCCGGAACGGCACCCACCATCGGCGCCCCGTCGAGGGTGTCGGCGAGGTAGAGCAGGCCCGCGCACTCCGCGACCGTGGGCACCCCGTCGCGCACCGCCTCGGCGAGCTCGCGCCGGAGCGGCTCGTTGCCGGTCAGCTCGGCGGCGTGCACCTCGGGGAACCCGCCGCCGAGGTAGACGCCCCGGGTGCCGGCCGGCAGGCCCACGTCGCCCATCGGGTCGAACGCCACCGGCTCGCACCCCGCGGCGCGCAGCAGCTCCTCGGTCTCGGCGTACCGGAACGTGAAGGCCCGCCCGCCTGCGACCGCGACCACGGGCCGGGTTTCCGACCGATCCGCTCCTGCGAGGTCGGCGTGTCGGGGGCTTTTCGTTCGAAAAGCACCGCCGAGGGCCGCCCCCGGATCCCACGGCTCGCCGTCGAGGGCGGGGGCGGAGCGGGCGAGGTCGAGCAGGGCGTCGAGGTCGACGTGGGCCTCGACCTGCTCGGCGAGCCGGTCGAGGGCGTCGGCGGCCAGCCCGCGCTCGGCGGCGGGCACGAGGCCGAGGTGGCGGGAGGGGGCGGTCACCTCGGCGTCGCGGGGCAGCGCCCCGAGCACGGGCAGCCGCATCGCGCGGCGTACCTCCTCCGCCATGCGGGGTGACGACACCTGGTTGAGCACGACCCCGACGACGTCGACGGTCGGGTCGTACGTCGCCATGCCGTGCACCACCGCGCCGAGCGAGCGGGACGCGCGCGAGACGTCGACGACGAGCACCACGGGGGAGCGGGTCAGCGTCGCCACGTGGGCGGTGGAGGAGAAGCCGTCGGTGCCGACCCTGCCGTCGAAGAGCCCCATCACGCCCTCGACGACCGCGACGTCGGCGCCCCGGGAGCCGTGGAGCAGCAGCGGGCCCATGGCGTCGGGACCGCACAGGTGCGGGTCGAGGTTGCGGCCGGGGCGGCCCGAGGCGAGGGCGTGGTAGCCGGGGTCGATGTAGTCGGGGCCGACCTTGTGGCCCGAGACCGCGAGCCCGCGCCGCGCCAGCGCCGCGATGACGCCCGTGGTCACGGTCGTCTTGCCGGACCCGGTGGCGGGGGCGGCGACGACGAGGCGCGGGAGGGTCACCACTCGATCCCCTGCTGTCCCTTCTGGCCGCGGTCCATCTGGTGCTTGACCTTGCCCATGTCGGTGACGGTGTCGGCGACCTCGACGAGCCTCGGGTTCGCGCGGCGTCCGGTGATGACGACGAACTGCCGCCCAGGACGGTCGCGCAGCGTCTCGACGACGTCGTCGACGTCGACCCAGCCCCACTCCATCGGGTAGGTGAACTCGTCGAGGACGTAGAGGTCGTGCCGCTGCTCGGCGATGCGGCGCTTCACCTCGGCCCAGCCCTCGGCGGCGTCGCGCGCGTGGTCCTCCGCGGAGCCCTCCTTGCGCGACCACGACCAGCCCGAGCCCATCTTGTGCCACTCGACGGGGCCGCCCTCACCGGTCTCGCGGTGCAGCTCGCCGAGCCGCTCGAGGACGGACTGCTCGCCGATGCGCCACTTGGCCGACTTCACGAACTGGAAGACCCCGACGTCCCAGCCGTGGTTCCACGCCCGGATCGCGAGCCCGAAGGCTGCGGTCGACTTGCCCTTGCCGTCACCGGTGTTCACCATCAGCAGCGGCAGGCGGCGGCGCTGCGCGGTCGTCAGCCCGTCGTCGGGCACCTCCAGCGGCTTGCCCTGCGGCATCAGGCGTCTCCCTTCCAGCGCTCGTCGTGCACGGCGGCCTCCAGCGGGCGGCGCGAGCGCCAGCCGTGGCGCTCGAGGTCGGGCACGTCCTCCAAGTGCGTCACCGGCCCCACGCAGAGCCAGGCCACCGGCACCACGTGCTCGGGGATGCCGAGCAGCTCGCGCAGGAACGGCGGCCGGTAGAACGACACCCACCCGACGCCGAGCCCCTCGACGGTCGCGGCCAGCCAGAGGTTCTGCACCGCCAGGCAGGTGGAGTAGAGCCCGGCGTCGGCGATCGCGTGGCGGCCCAGCACGTGCGGGCCACCACGGGTGGCGTCGTACGTCACGACGACGCCGAGCGCCGCCTCGCGGATGCCCTCGACCTTGATGCGGGCGAAGGTGTCACGACGCTCGGGCGGCAGCTGGTCGCGGAAGACCGCCTGCTCGCCGGCCACGTGCTCGCGGAACGCCTCGCGCGTCACGAGGTCGCGCACCAGCACGAAGTCCCACGGCTGGCTGTTGCCGACGCTGGGGGCGGCGTGGGCGGCGGCGAGGACGCGGCGGAGGGTGGCGTCGTCGAGGGGTACGTCGCTGAACTCGCGGCGCACGTCGCGCCGCCGGCCGATCACCTCGTAGAGCGCGTCGCGCAGCCGCTCCGGTGACGCGAGGGGGGCCGCGGTGCTCACGCGGCCCGCCCCGCGCGGGCGACCTCGGTCAGCCGCTCGGCGGTGACCTCGGCGACCGTCACGTGCTCGGCGCGCAGGTGCTCGGCCAGCACGCCGGCCATGCCGAGCCGCATCGGTCCGGCCTCGCAGTCGACCACGAGACTGGCGATGCCCTGCTCGGCGAGCCACGCCGCGGCGCGGCGGCTGCGTCGCACGGGGTCGGCCCCGGCGGTGGCCCGGCCGTCGGTCACGACGACCAGCAGCGGACGCCGGCGTGGGTCGCGCACCCGCTCCAGGGCGAGCACCCGGCCGGCCTCGAGCAGGCCCTCCGCGAGCGGCGTACGACCACCCGCGGGGAGCTCCTCGAGCCGCCGTGCTGCGACGTCGACCGAGCCGGTGGGGGGCAGGGCGAGGTCGGCGCCGGTGCCGCGGAAGGTCACCAGCCCGACCTTGTCGCGGCGCTGGTAGGCGTCGAGCAGCAGGCTCAGGATCGCCGTCTTGACCTCGCCCATGCGGCGGCGGGCGGCCATCGAGCCGGACGCGTCGACGCAGAAGAGCACCAGGTTGGACTCGCGACCCTCGCGCGTCGCGACCCGCAGGTCGGCGGGCAGGAAGCGCAGCGGTCCGTGGGTGCGGCCGCGGGCGACCTGGTGGGGTGCCGCGGCGCGCACGGTCTCGAGCAGGTGCACGCCGCCGTGGTCGCCCGGTCGGGCGCCGACGCGGCGGCCGGTGTCGGTCATCGCCCGGCTCCGCTTGCCCGCCTCACCGGCCCCGGTGCCCCCGACCTGGAACAGCCGGGCGCGGTACGGCGCCCCCGCCTGGCTGGTGGTCGTGCTGCCGGAGCCCTGGCCGGCCGGCCGGTCCTGCTGCCGGTCCTGTGACTGGTCCTGCTGCTGGGCCGGGACGTCATGCGGCTCGGTCGCTCCGGCGACCGGATCGGATGACGTCCCGGCCTCGGGGCCGCTCTCGCCGTCACTCTGGGCGTCGCCGTCGTCCCCGGGCTCGCCGTCCGGCGACGGCGGCTCGGGGTCGGGCTCCGGGTCGTCGTCGCCCAGCACCTCGTCGAGCAGGTCCTCGTCGAGGCCGGGGGCGTCGAAGGGGTTGCGGCGGCGGCGGTGCGGCAGCGCGAGACGTGCGGCGACGCGGACGTCGGCGAGGGTGACCGTCGTACGCCCCTCCCACGCGGCGTGCGCGACGGCGGCGCGGGCGGTGACGAGGTCGGCGCGGAGGCCGTCGACGTCGAAGGCCGCGCAGGTCTCGGCGATCCTGGTCAGCATGTCGTCGGGCAGCTCGACCTCGCGCACGGCGGCCTGCGCCACGGCCAGGCGGGCGGTCAGCGCCGCCTCGTCGTCGTGCCAGCGCGCGGCGAACCCGGCGGGGTCGGCGTCGTACGCCATGCGGCGGCGCACCACCTCGGTGCGCGCGGCCGGGTCGCGCGGCGCGGCGACCTCGACGGTGAGGCCGAAGCGGTCGAGCAGCTGCGGGCGCAGCTCGCCCTCCTCGGGGTTCATGGTGCCGACGAGCACGAACCTCGCCTCGTGGCTGACCGAGACGCCGTCGCGCTCGACGGTGCAGCGCCCCATGGCGGCGGCGTCGAGCAGCACGTCGACGAGGTGGTCGTGCAGCAGGTTGACCTCGTCGACGTACAGCAGGCCGCGGTGCGCCTTGACCAGCAGGCCGGGCTCGTACTCCGCGGTGCCGTCGGCCAGCGCCTTCTCGAGGTGCAGCGAGCCGAGCACGCGGTCCTCGGTGGCACCGACGGGCAGCTCGACGAGGCGTACGGCGCGCCGCTCGCCGTCCACCTCGATCGGCGGCAGCACGCGCGCCAGGCCGCGCACGATCGTCGACTTGGCGGTGCCCTTCTCGCCGCGCACCAGCACGCCGCCGATCTCGGGCGAGATCGTCGTCAGCACCAGCGCCAACGACATGTCGCCGGGGTCGACCACGGCCGCGAACGGATAGGTCGGAGGTGGGGTCGGATCGGTCTGTGGCACGTGAGGCTCCCGCTCGTCGCCAGCTGGTGGGGCGCCGCGAGGCCGGTCTTCGGACTTCGTCGGGCATCGCACGCGTACGACGCCGGCGTCACCGCAGCGGGCCTGTGCCGGACTCGCACCGGCTTCCCAGATTCTCCCCGTCACCGGGGCACCTCGTGGCTGGGTTGGAGGCTATACGCCCGGGCCCGTGCGGCAGTGCTCGCCCACCGCGGGTCGCAGCATCGCGACCAGCTGCACGCCGAACGCCGCGACGAGCGCGAGCCCGCGCAGCAGCGTCGGGTCGCCCGCGATGGTCGCCGTCGCGAAGGAGAACAGCCCCAGGGCGCCCCACACCAGGAGCACCCACCGGGCGACGTGGCTGTGCCAGCGGGCGATGCCCCACAGCAGCACGAGGCCCGCGGCGAGCCACAGCCACCGCACCCAGCCGGTGCCCTCCGGGTAGACGACCAGCACCAGCTGGCCCAGCAACCCCGCCAGCGCCAGCACCAGCGCGACCAGCACGGCCGGCTCCAGCGCCCCCGCCGCCTCCCGCTCCGCCACGCGCCCACCCTAGAGACTCCGCGCCCCGGCCGATGCTCCCCGAGGCAACAGCGCAGCGAGCCACGACGGGGCGGCCCTTCGTGACGCCCGCTCGTCCCTCGCGGGCTCCTCAGGGACCGGCGCCTGAACGCGCTCCCTGAGGTGCGAGCGCAGCGAGCCACGGAGGGGTGGCCCTTCGTGACGCCCGCTCGTCCCTCGCGGGCTCCTCAGGGACCGGCGTCTGAACGCGCTCCCTGAGGTGCGAGCGCAGCGAGCCACGAAGCGGCGGCCCTTCGTGACGCCCGCTCGTCCCTCGCGGGCTCCTCAGGGACCGGCGTCTGAACGCGCTCCCTGAGGTGCGAGCGCAGCGAGCCACGAAGGGGCGGCCCTTCGTGACGCCCGCTCGTCCCTCGCGGGCTCCTCAGGGACCGGCGCCTGGACGCGCTCCCTGAGGTGCGAGCGCAGCGAGCCACGAAGGGGCGGCCCTTCGTGACGCCCGCTCGTCCCTCGCGGGCTCCTCAGGGACCGGCGCCTGGACGCGCTCCCTGAGGTGCGAGCGCAGCGAGCCACGAAGGGGCGGCACGTGGGATCGGGGCCTGGACACCGCTCCCTGAGGTGCGAGCGCAGCGAGCCACGAAGGGCGGCTCGGCAGTGCCGCGGCCGACGAGATGCGGGGCCGGCGGCGGTCGGTCGACGACGAACGGGGTAAGAGCAGGGGATGACGACCATCCCGGACCCGTCCCCGACGCCCGCGACCGACCCGGCCACCGACCCGGTGCCGGGGCCCGACCCCGACATCGTGCCGCCAGGGGAGGACCCGGGCGTGACGCCCGACGTCGAGCCCGACCCGGTGCCGGCGACGGAGCCCGTGCCGCCGGCCTGAGGGCCCCTGCCTAGGGTGCTCGCATGCCCGCCCCCGACGACCGCCGCGTGCGCGTCGTCGGGATCGAGGCCGACGGGGCGATGTCGCGCGCCGGCCGCGACGCGGTCGAGGCGGCCCTCGTCGTCATCGGTGGCGAGCGCCACCTCGCGCTGCTCCCGGCCGTCGACGGCCAGCAGCGCCTGCCGTGGCCACGGCCGTTCGACGCCGCCGTGGTCAAGGAGCACCCCGGGTGCGTGGTGCTGGCGAGCGGCGACCCGCTCCGCTCGGGCGTCGGTACGACGCTCGTGCGACGTCTGGGGGCCGCGCGCGTCGAGGTGCTGCCGGCGCTCTCGTCGGTGAGCCTGGCGCGGGCCCGGCTGGGCTGGTCGGCCGAGGAGACCGCAGTCGTCTCGCTCACGAAGGGCCGTCCGCACGCCCTGCTGAGCGAGCTGGCCCCCGGTCGGCGGGTGCTGGTGCTCGCCGCAGACGCCGGCACCCCCGACGTCGTCGCCGCCCTGCTCGTCGAGCACGGCTGGGGCGCCTCGGTGCTGACCGTGCTGGGCGACCTCGGCACGTCGCAGGAGAGCCGCCGCAGCGCCACCGCGTCCACGTGGACGGGCGACGCCCCCGACCTGCACGTGCTCGCCGTCGAGGCCGCGGGCGGTCCCGGCCCGGGCTGGGCACCCGGCCTGCCCGACGACGCCTACGAGCACGACGGCCAGCTGACCAAGCGTGACCTCCGTGCCAGTGCCCTGAGCCGCCTCGAGCCCCGTCCCGGGCAGCTGCTGTGGGACGTCGGTGCCGGGGCCGGCTCCGTCGGCATCGAGTGGCTGCGCGCCCACCGCCTCGCCCGGGCGGTCGCGGTCGAGCGCGACCGCGAGAGGGTCGACCGCGTCCTCCGCAACGCCGAGCGGCTCGGGGTCCCGCGGCTGCGGGTGGTGCACGGGCAGGCGCCCGACGCGCTCGCCGACCTGCCCGACCCCGACGCCGTGTTCGTCGGCGGGGGAGCAACCGCGCCCGGACTGCTCGACCTGTGCCGAGGCCGGCTGCGCCCCGGTGGGCGGCTCGTGGTCCACGGCGTGACCCTGGAGACCGAGCGGGTGCTCGCCGACGCCCGTGCCGCCCACGGCGGCGAGCTGACCCGTCACGCCGTCGAGACCGCCGCGCCGCTCGGGTCCTTCACCGGCTGGACGCCCGCCCGCGCCGTCACTCAGTGGGCCTGGACCAAGCCGCAGGAGCAGCCGTGACCGTGCACTTCGTGGGCGCCGGACCCGGCGCCGCCGACCTGCTCACCCTCCGTGCGGTCCGGCTGCTCAACGCGGCTGACGTCGTGCTCTACCCCGGCACCTACCTCGATGCCGAGGTGCTCGGGCACTGCCGGGACCACGCCGAGCTGGTCGACACCCAGGCGATCGACCTCGACGCGATGGTCGGCGTGATGGCCGACGCCCACGCCGCGAGCCGCAGCGTCGTACGCCTGACCAGCGGCGACACCAGCCTCTACTCCGCCGTCGCCGAGCAGACCCGCCGCCTCGACGCCGCGGGCGTGCCGTGGGAGGTCGTGCCCGGGGTGCCGGCGTACGCCGCCGCGGCCGCGCGGGTGGGCCGCGAGCTCACCGTGCCGCTGCTCGCGCAGTCGGTGGTGCTGACCCGCGCCCAGGCCCGCTCGACCGAGATGCCGTCGACGGAGTCGCTCGAGGCCTTCGCCGCGACCCGCGCCACCCTGGCCGTGCACCTCGCGATCACGCGGATCCGCGACGTGGTCGCCGCGTGCGCGCCGTCGTACGGCGACGACTGCCCGGTGGCCGTGGTGTTCCGCGTCAGCCAGCCCGAGGAGCAGGTGCTGCTCGGCACGCTGGCCGACATCGCCGGCCAGGTCGAGGCCGCGGGCCTCAAGCAGGCCGCCGTGGTGCTGGTCGGCTGGGCGCTGGCCCGTGACGCGGGTCAGGCGGGGGAGTCCTGGCTCTACTCGGCGGGCCGCGACCGGTCCTGACCCACCGACCTCGCCGTCCAGACCCGACCGGCCGCGTCGACCGAGGTGCCGGCGGCACCCACGACGAGCAGGCACTTCATGTCGATCTCCTCCGGGTCGAGCGCGGCCAGGGTGGTGACCGTCAGCGACTCCTCCGCGCGGCCGACGTCGCGGCCGACGACCACCGGACGGTCGGCGGGCAGCACCTCGAGCAGCACCTTCTGCATCTGCGCCACTTGCTCGCGGCGTGAGCGCGAGGCGGGGTTGTAGACCGCGAGCACCAGGTCGGCCTCCGCGATCGCCCGCAGCCGTGCCTCGACCACCGACCACGGCTTGAGCCGGTCGCTGAGCGACACCACGGCGAAGTCGCCGCCGATCGGGGCGCCGGCCCGGGCCGCGACCGCCTGCACGGCGCTGACCGCGGGCAGCACGCGCACCGGCACGTCGGGGAACTCCTCGGCAGCCTCGAGCACGGCGGCGGCCATGCCGAAGACACCGGCGTCGCCCCCGGAGACCACCGCGACCCGCTCGCCGTCGCGTGCCAGCGACAGCGCCAGCCGGGCGCGGTCGAGCTCGACGGTGTTGCCGGAGGAGTGCCGCGTGAGCCCGGCGCGCTGCGGCACGCGGTCGACGTACGGCGCGTAGCCCACGACGTGGTCGACCTCGCCGAGCGCAGCGCTCACCTCGGGCGTCAGCCAGCGGTCGGGGCCCGGCCCGAGCCCGACGACCAGCAGCTCGGCGGCCCGCGTCACCGGCTCGGTCACGGGCAGCGCGGCCTCCGTCGGGGCCGCGGGGGCGTGTCGGGAGCCGCGGGTGTCGCCCGCGACCACGACGAGGGAGAAGTAGGGCACCTCGGCCGGGTCGACGTCGGCCACCGGCAGCCGGCGCTCCTCGTGCATCGAGGCCCGCTCGACGTAGACCGCGTCGTCGAGCCGGCCGGCGGCCTCGAGCGCGCGCCGTACGGCGGGGAAGGTGCGGCCGAGCTTCATCACGACCGCCGCGTCGGTGTCGGCCAGCCGGCGGGCGAGCTCGGGCTCGGGCAGGGTGCCGGGCAGCACCGTCAGCACGTCGGTCTGGCGCGCCAGGGGCAGCTGCGCGGCGGCGGTGGCGGCGGCGAACGCGGGGACGCCGGGCACCACCTGGGTCTCGAAGTCGTCGGCGAGGCGGTCGTGCATGTACATCGCCGAGCCGTAGAACAGCGGGTCGCCCTCGGCCAGCAGCACCACGTCACGACCGGCCTGGAGGTGGGCGCGCAACCGCGCGGCGGACTCGGCGTAGAAGTCGGCGATGGCGCCGGCGTACCCGCCGGGGTGGTCGGTGCTTCCCGTCGTGACGGGGTAGCGCAGCTCCTCCTCGACCTGCTCCGGGCGGATCAGGTCGGCGGCGATGCGGCGGGCGTGGGACCTCTTGGTGACGCCCGCGTGGTAGGCCACGACGTCGGCCTCGCCGATCAGCCGGGCTGCCTTCAGCGTGACCAGCTCGGGGTCGCCGGGACCGAGCCCGACGCACGAGAACCGGCCGGGACGCGGCCCGCTCACTCGGCCTCCTGCGCCAGCGCGTTGACCGCCGAGGACGCCATGGCCGAGCCGCCGCGGCGGCCGCGCACCGTCACGAAGGGCACGTCGATGCCGTGGGTGTCGGCGAAGGCGACCAGGGCGTCCTTGGACTCCGCGGCACCGATGAAGCCGACCGGGCAGCCGACGATGGCGGCCGGTCGGGGTGCGCCGTCCGCGAGCATCTCGAGCAGGTGGAACAGCGCGGTCGGGGCGTTGCCGATCGCGACCACCGCTCCCTCGAGGTACGGCGCCCACAGCGACACCGCGGCCGCCGTACGGGTGGTGCGCCAGGCGCGCGCCAGCTCCGGCACCCGGTCGTCGGTGAGGAAGCAGCGCACCTCGTTGTCGGCCGGCAGTCGTCCGGCGGTCACTCCCATGGCGACCATGCGCGCGTCGCACAGGATCGGGGCGCCCGCGGCGAGCGCGGCCCGGCCGGCGGACGCCAGCCGGGGGTGGACGACGAGGTCGGGCACGAGGTCGACCTGGCCGCTGCCGTGCACCATCCGCACCGCGACCTTCTCGGCGTCGGCCGGTACTCGGTGCAGCTCGGCCTCGGCACGGATCGTCGCGAAGGAGTCGACGTAGATCGCCGGGCCGTCCTTGACGTAGTCGAAGCGCGGCGTCGGCGGGTGCAGCTCGCCGACGGTGCCGTCGGGTCGGAGCGCGGTGGGACCGGTGTGGGTGCTGGTCATGACGGCTCCTCGGGGACTGCTGGGTCGTGGGGGTCGACCTCGCGCGCGACGAGCACACCGTGCCACGGGGTCACGACGAGCTCGTCACCGCGTGCGGCGAGCCGCGCCACGAGGTCGGGGGTGAGCACGCCGCCGGGGACGGCCACGTGGGCACCGCCGTGCGGCAACGCCGCGGTGCGCACGTGGGTGCGCGGGTCACGGGGGTGCTCCGCGGTCAGCGGCTCGGGAAGCTCGTCGACGTGCCACGGCGCCGCCGGGCCCTCCCCCCGTACGGCGACGAACCGCGCGGCCAGCGCCACCAGGGCGCTCGCGGCCGCGCCGAGCGGGACCACCTCGCCCCAGCCGTCGCGTCCGTGGCGCAGCTGGACGGTGTGGGCGTCGAGTGCGACGAGGCCGAGGTCGGGGCCCCGGCGCACCAGCCCGGTGAGGTCGACCAGGTCGCCACGGCCGTCGTCGAGGACGTGCAGGAAGCGTCCGGGGAGCGCGCCGAGCGTCGGCACCGCGCGCAGCAGGTCGTCGAGCTCGTCGGCCACCGGGCGCAGGTCGGCGCGACCGCCGCGCAGGCCCGTCAGCGGGGAGACCATCACGTTGCGGGCGACGTCGTGGGCGCGGCTCGGCAGCACCCCGGTCGCCTCGATCTCGGCGACGACCTCGTCGGGCAGCCGGTCACCGTCGAGCGGCAGGCCGCGCAGCTGCAGGTTGGCGCGGGTGGTGAGGTGGAGGTCGCCGTCGCCGTGGCGCGCCGCGACGGCGGCGAGGGCGCGCAGCTGGGCACCGGTGGTGCGACCGCCGACCAGCCGGACCCGCACGAGCGCCCCGTCGCCAGCGGGCCAGGGGCGCAGCACACCAGGGCAGAGGTCACCGCGGGTGCGGTCAGCAGGGGCCGGTCCGGCAGCCGGTCCGGCAGCCGGTCGGGACGGGGACGGGAGGGGCATCGAGTTCCTCGAGGCGGTGGAGCGCGGGCACGCGGTCGACGGTCGTGGCCGGGTCGCTCGCGGCGGCGCGAGAGTAACAGGCGGCGGGGTCGTGCAGCAGGGGTCAGGCGTCGGCGTGCGGGGCGTCCTCTCCCGGCCGCGCCAGCAGCGCGCCGGGGTGGGCCCACCGCGGACGGAAGTCCGGGTGGGCGGCGTAGGCCCGGGTCAGCAGGCCCAGCGTCACGTCGTCGGGCACGGCACCGACCTGCAGGTCGAGCAGCAGGTCGTGCAGCGCCCGCAGGCCGGCCTCGGCGCGCTGGTCGTCGGGTCCGCCGGGAGCGTGGCCTGCGTGCTCGCGCCGGAAGGTCGCAGCCACGACCTCCTCGGTCAGCCGCTCGGAGACGAAGGCCGCGAACTCCTCGTCGAGGGCGAGCTCCGCGTGCTCGATGGAGTCCTGGCCGTCGTCTCCCAGGCCGTGCAGGAGCCAGCCCGGCACGACCCGGTGGCGCTCGTCGCGGGCGACGAGGCCCCCGGCGACGAGCTGGTCGACCGTGCGGGCCACCGCGCCGCGGGCCAGGCCGGTGGCGGAGACGAGGTCGTCGAGGCGGAGCGGTCCGGCGGCGAACGCGACGGCCTGGAGCACGCCGATGCCCCGGTCGAGGTGGTCGCGCCCGACGGCACGCCGGACGGCGCCGACGTACTGGCCGTCGATGCTCACCGGACCCCCCTGGTGCGCCACCTCGTCGTGGTGCCGCGGGGCTCGTACCCACCCTTCGGTGCCTGGTGCACGTGTCCCGGACAGTGGTCGTGCTGGCGTCATCGGCTCTCTCCTCGCGAGCGATCCCGGGCCGGGGACCCGGGGGAGGAGCGACGACACGACCCCGGCGTACGACCGGAGCGCCCGTGCGACCCACCCTCGAGGTCCTCGACGTGACCGGGCACGGCGTGCCCGGCTGCTGGCAGGTCTTCGGACTCGCGGGCCCCCGGGTCGCCTGGACGTCCCGGACCTACTGGCCGTCGCTTCCCACGTCGTGGTGACGCAGTGCTCGTGACGGCGGTCGTTCCCACTCACCGCTGCGGGGCAGTGCCGGACTCGCACCGGCTTCCCTCTTGCCCCGGGCTCGCGCTCCTCGTGACGTGCTCACCCGGACCAGCGCCGCCACCGTACCCCGCCGAGGGGTCGTTCGCGGACGGCCGAGGGGTCACTCGCGGACGGCCGAGGGGTCACTCGCGGACGGCCGAGGGGTCACTCGCGGACGGCCGAGGGGTCACTCGCGGACGGCCGAGGGGTCACTCGCGGACACCCGAGGGGTCACTCGCGGACACCCGAGGGGTCACTCGCGGACACCCGAGGGGTCACTCGCGGACACCCGAGGAGTCACTCGCGGACACCCGAGGAGTCACTCGCGGACGGTCGAGGAGTCACTCGCGGACGGTCGAGGGGTCAATGGACGGCCGATCCACGGTCAGGGACTGACCTCTGGGCGGTCAGGGACTGACTCCTGGGTAGCCAGGGGCTGACTTCTGGGCGGTCAGGGACTGACTCCTGGGCGGTCAGGGACTGACTCCTGGGCGGTCAGGGACTGACTCCTGGGCGGTCAGGGACTGACTCCTGGGCGGTCTCTCGTGACGGAAGCGTGACCGTCGTCACCCTGTCCCCGGCCGCGCGCGACCGGGACATCGCGGCCTCAGCCGGCGTACGCCGGCAGCGCGGGCTCGGTGGGCACCTGCGGCGAGGTGGCGACGGCGCGCGTGACCTGCGCACCGACCCGGGCGACCTGGGCCGGCAGCGTCGCCCGGTCGACGCCCGGCATGACGTCGCGCAGGCAGACCGAGCGCGGGATGCGTGCCGCCCTGGCGGGCCCGTCGTTCACCAACGCGTCGCGGACGACGGCGTGGCCGACGGGGTCGGTGGTGCCCATGGAGAGGTGCTCGGCGACGTGCACGGGGCACACCTGCTGCACGGCGACCTCGCTGTAGGCGCCGTCGCCGTCGCGCAGCCCGGAGGCGGGTCGCGGCGGCAAGTTGGGCACCACGACCTCGTCGGTGACGGTGTAGACGACCGTGTAGTCGATGCCGGCGAAGCGGTCGGGGCCGGCGTTGAGCGCGGCCAGGAACCGCGCACCGGTGCGTTGCTGCCAGAAGGCGGGCGGGCACGACGTCTGGCACAGCAGCTGGCTGTCGAGGGTGCCGTAGCTGGACGGGTCGATCCCGACCAGCTCGTCGACCATGGCGCGGGTGTCGGGCCAGTACTTCAGCGACCAGCGCGGCACCATCCCGCCCTGGCTGAACCCGACGACGTCGATCGGCCGGCCGGCCCGGGCGTGCATCGCGCGGATGGCGAACGTGACGTGCTCGGCGGCTACGGCGATGTCGTCCATCGCGTCGCGCGGCAGGTCGACGGTGCACCAGGGCCGGCCCTCGGCGGCGAACGCGCGCTCGTAGTTCCAGTCCCAGTTGGTGGCCGCCGTCAGCGTGGTGCCGTGCACCAGCAGCGTCGGGGTGCGGGCCGCGAGGTCGCCGTGGCAGCTCAGCGAGGCCGCCAGCGCGTCGGCCGGCACGGAGTACGCCGGCCCGCTCGCCGTGGCGTCGCCCGTCGCGGCCCGGGCGGGCGCGAACGCCCCGAACGGGAGCAGCAGGAGCAGCAGGCCGAGCAGAGCACCGAAGGTCGCGCGGGGTCGCCTCATGCCGGGTGCAACGACCGTCACGCCCGGACGTGACGGTCGTCGCAGGGCACGCTCAGGCGCCCTCGACGATGCGCATGTCGCGCACGGCGCCGTCGCCGAGGGCCCTCAGCGCCTCCTGGTACGGCGCCCCGTCGTGCGCGGCCTGCGCGGCCCCGACCGAGTCGAAGGCGATCAGGACGCTGCGCTCGTGCACGCCCGCCTCGAAGACCTGGGTGGGCAGGCCCCGGGCGAGGAAGGTGCCACCCGCCTCGCGCAGCGCCGGGCCGGCGAGCTCGGCGTACGCCTTCACCTTCGCCTCGTCGGTGATCTCGCGGTACAGGCTGATCCAGTAGGCAGTCATGGGAGGCATCCTGCCGCGCGCCCGGGAGGCGGCCTGACAGGGTGGGCCCATGCGCATCGGCTACAAGGCCTCCGCCGAGCAGTTCGGCCCCCGCGAGCTCGTCGACCTCGGCGTCCTCGCCGAGCAGACCGGACTCGACAGCGTCTGGCTCTCCGACCACTTCCAGCCGTGGCGCCACGAGGGCGGGCACGCACCGTACGCCCTCGGGGTGATCGCCGCGCTCGGCGAGCGCACCGAGCGCGTCGTCCTCGGCACGTCGGTCCTGACGCCGTCGTTCCGCTACAACCCCGCGGTGCTCGCGCAGGAGCTGGCGACACTCGGCTGCCTGCACCCCGACCGCATCGTGCTCGGCGTCGGCTCCGGCGAGGCGCTCAACGAGGTCGCCGCCTCCGGCGCGGCGTGGCCGGAGTTCAAGGAGCGCTTCGCCCGGCTCCGCGAGGCCGTGCGGTTGATGCGCGCGCTGTGGGCGGGGGAGAAGGTCAGCTTCGAGGGCGACTTCTACCGCACCGACGAGGCGACGATCTACGACCGGCCCGAGGGCGGCGTCCCGGTCTACGTCGCCGCCGGCGGGCCGATGGTCGCGCGGTACGCCGGTCGGGTCGGCGACGGCTTCATCTGCACCAGCGGCAAGGGGATGGACCTCTACACCGACAAGCTGCTGCCGTCGGTGGTGGAGGGCGCCGGCAAGGCCGAGCGCGACCCGGCCGGGATCGAGCGCACCATCGAGATCAAGGTCTCCTACGACCGCGACCACGAGCAGGCCCTGGAGAACTGCCGCTTCTGGGCACCGCTGTCGCTGACCGCGGAGCAGAAGCACGGCATCGACAGCCCCACCGAGATGGCCGAGGCCGCCGACGCGCTGCCGATCGAGCAGGTGGCGCAGCGCTGGATCGTGGCCAGCGACCCGGCCGAGGTGGTCGAGGCCGTCAGGCCGTACGTCGACGCGGGCTTCGACCACCTCGTGCTGCACGCCCCCGGCCACGACCAGCGCCGCTTCCTGACGCAGCTCGGCGAGGACGTCCTGCCGGCGCTGCGCGACCTCGGCTGAGCATCCCGGGAGGGACGGCTGGGTACGTGGCGGGCTGCCGACCCCTCACATCGGAGACCTGGTGCCCGACCTTCCCCGCACGACCGTCCTCGGCCTGGGCACCATGGGCGCCGCCATGGCCCGCAACATCGCCGCGGCCGGCATCCCGCTCACGGTCTGGAACCGCAGCGCCGACAAGGCCGAGGCGCTCGCCGACGTCGCCACCGTCGCCGGGTCGGTCGCCGAGGCCGTCACCGGGGCCGACGTGGTCCTCACCATGCTCTTCGACGCCCAGAGCGTGCTCGAGACCATCGAGCAGGGCGAGGGGCACTTCGCCGAGGGCGCGGTGTGGCTGCAGCAGAGCACGATCGGCGCCGAGGGCTCCGACTGGGCCACCGACTGCGCGGCCCACCTCGGCCTGACCCTGGTCGACGCCCCCGTGCTGGGCACCAAGCAGCCCGCCGAGCAGGGCGAGCTGGTGGTGCTGGCCGCCGGGTCCGGGGCCGTTCGCGAGCGGGTGCGCCCCGTCCTCGACGCCGTCGCGAAGCGCACGCTGTGGGTGGCCGACACGCCCGGTGCGGGTAGCCGCCTCAAGCTCGTGTGCAACGCCTGGCTCGCCACCGTCGTCGAGGGCACGGCCGACTCGCTGCTGCTCGCCCGCGAGCTCGGCCTGTCGCCGGCGCACTTCCTGGAGGCGGTCTCCGGCAGCGCCATCGACGCGCCCTACGTCCAGCTCAAGGGCCAGGGGATGCTCGACGGGGCGTTCGACCCGGCGTTCGCCCTGGCGGGCGCCCTCAAGGACGTCGACCTGGTGCTGGCGGCGGCCCACGAGGTCGGAGCCGACCTGGCCGCGCTGCCCGGGGTGCGCGAGCACCTCGCGCGCGCCGTGGAGGACGGCCACGGCGACCTCGACATGTCCGCGACCTGGAAGTCGCACTGACCGCCCTGCACCCACTCGCGGGGCGAGGCGTGACGCGCACGGCGGGCCACTGGTCCAGCCCGGCGACACGACGTCGACGCCCGCGCGGCCACGACGCGTGACCGCGGGCCCCCGGTCGGCCCAGAATCAGTGGTCCTTTCTGACTATCTCGCGCGTGTCTGCCGTCCGGGCAAAACAGACAAGGCGTCTCATGGTCTGACAGGACCCACGAGGGGAGACCACGATGATCACGACCGAGGCAGCGCTGTACGGCGCGGCTCGCGCCGGCGCCGCGCTGCTCGACCACGCCGCCCACGCCACCGAGCCGCTCGCGACCTGCGGCTGCGGCCAGGAGCTCGCCGGCGTCCGCCGCCAGCACTGCCCGCGCTGCGGCTGCTGCCTGAACTGATCCGACGCCCGCCGCCGGTAGGCTCCACGCGTCGGACGAGGAGGCGAGCGGTGAACGGGCACGAGCGCGGGCAGCGCGCGGAGCAGGCGCGGGCCGAGCGGTCCGGCCCGGTCGTGTCGACCCGCGGTGCCGTCTGGACCGTCCCCAACCTGATCTCCATGGCGCGCCTCGCCGGCGTCCCGCTGTTCCTCTGGCTGGTGATCGTCCCCGAGGCCGACGTCTGGGCCCTCGTGGTGCTGATGGTCTCCGGCTTCTCCGACTGGCTCGACGGCTACCTCGCCCGGCGGCTCGACCAGATGTCCGAGCTCGGCCGGATCCTCGACCCCGTCGCCGACCGGCTCTACATCCTGGCGGCCGTCGTCGGCCTGCTGTGGCGCGACATCATCCCATGGTGGGTGGCGGTGATCCTGCCGGCGCGCGACGCCTTCTTGTGGTTGCTGGTGCCGTTCTTGCGCACGCGCGGCTACTCCTCCCTCCCGGTGCACTACCTCGGCAAGGCCGCCACCGCCGCGCTGCTCTACGCCTTCCCGCTGCTCTTCCTGGGTGACGGCGAGGGCCCGGTGGCCACCCTCGCGCTCGTCTTCGGCTGGGCGTTCGCGCTGTGGGGGATGGGCCTGTACTGGTGGGCGGGCCTGCTCTACGCGTGGCAGGTGCGCGTGCTGCTGGCCACCACGCCGCGCCGCCCCGCCCGCACCGCGCCCCGCGAGGAGGGGGCCCGCGGTGGCTGAGCCGGGCAGCCCCCCGGCCCCTGCGACGGCCCCCGGCGCGGCCCCTGCGCCGGGCCCGGGCCCGGCGCGCCTGGAGCCGCGGCTGCCGCCGCAGGCGACCATGGGCCTGCTCGAGTACCTCACCGCCCACGCCCTCGACGAGGACTACGCGTACGCCGCCGAGCGGCGCCGCGCCCAGCACGACCCGCAGCCGTCCGCCGATCGCAGCGGTCGCCACGTCGGCCCGGGCCGCTCCCGCCGGCGCCTCGGGTGGCGCGGCGCGGTCGCCCTGGCTGCGTTCACCCTGCTCGTCGTGGTGGCCGCCGCCCGCACCTCGCAGGGAGCCGCCGCCGACGCAGCGCAGCGACAGCAGCTCGCCGAGCAGGTGGTCGACCAGCGTGACCGGCTGGCCGCCGAGCGGGCGCGGCAGCGTGCGCTCGACGCCGAGGCCTCGCGGCTGCAGCGGGCGCAGCTCGCCGGCGACGAGTCCGCGACCGGGCTGCGCGAGCGGGTGGAGCGCCTCGGCGGGCTCGCCGGCACGCTTCCCGTGCGGGGTCCGGGGACGGAGGTGCTGGTCGACGACGCGCCCGGCAGCGACTCCGACCGCACCCGCGTGCTCGACACCGACCTGCAGCGGCTGGTGAACGGCCTGTGGGCCGCCGGCGCCGAGGCGATCTCCGTCAACGGCGAGCGGCTGACCAACCTGTCGACGATCCGCATCGCCGGGAGCGCCATCACGGTCAACAACCGCGGGCTGCGGGCGCCGTACCGGCTGCTGGTGCTCGGCGACCCCGACACGCTGCCCGCGCGCTTCGCCGAGACGGCGAGCGGTCAGGCATGGTTGGACCTGCAGCGCCAGGTCGGGCTGCGGCTCGGGTTCACCCCGTCCGAGTCGCTGCGGCTGCCCGCCGCCAGCCCGACGCTGCGCTTCGCCACCCCCGTCCGCGACCGGGGTGCCGCCCAGGCCGACGAGGAAGGACCCACCCGATGATCGCCGTGCTCGGGCTCGTGGTCGGGGTGCTGCTCGGCCTGTGGCTGACCCCCGACGTGCCCATCGGCCTGCAGCCCTACCTCCCGATCGCGGTGGTCGCCGCCCTCGACGCGGTGCTCGGGGCGCTGCGCGCGTTCTTCGACGGCATCTTCGACGACAAGGTCTTCGTGATCTCGTTCGTGAGCAACGTGCTCATCGCGGCGCTGATCGTGTTCCTGGGCGACCAGCTCGGCACCGGCGCCCAGCTGCAGACCGGCGTCATCGTCGTCCTCGGCATCCGCATCTTCTCCAACGTCGCCGCCATCCGTCGCCACCTCTTCCATGCCTGACCGCGAGCCCCGCAAGGGCGAGCCCGAGGCCATCCCCGAGCCGACCCCTGGCGCCCCGGTCGAGGGTCGTGACCGGTTGCGACGGGCGCTGCTGCGCGGGTCGCGCGGCCAGCTCGTGGTGGCCGTGCTGGTCGGCCTGCTCGGGTTCGCGGCGGTGACGCAGGTCCGGCTCGCCGGCGCCGACGACGACTACTCCGGGCTCCGCGAGTCCGAGCTGGTGCAGGCGCTCAACGGCCTGCAAGCCGCGTCGGCCCGCGCCGAGCGAGAGATCGCCAAGCTCGAGGAGACCCGGCAGCGCCTCACCAGCGACACCGAGGCCCGCGACGCGGCGGTCGAGCAGGCCCGCGGTGAGCTCGACGCGCTCGGCGTCCTCGCCGGCACCCTCGCCGCCACCGGGCCGGGGATCCAGGTCACCGTCGACGACCCCCGGGGCGAGCTCAACATCAACGACCTCCTCGACGCCGTCGAGGAGCTCCGCAACGCGGGCGTCGAGGCTATGGAGATCAACGACCGGGTCCGGGTGATCGCCCAGACGTCGTTCGAGCCCGACCCCGCGGGCATCCGGGTCGACGGCGTGGCGCTCGAGCCGCCGTACGTCATCGACGCCATCGGCGACCCCGACACCCTCGAGGGCGGCCTGGGGTTCGAGGGCGGCTTCGTCGACGACGTCGAGCTCTCCGGAGCCCGGGTGACGGTCGAGCGCCTCGACGAGGTCTCCGTCGAGGTCACCCGCAGCCCGGCCGAGCCGGAGTACGCCCGACCGGCGCCCGGCGACTGACCACCGGCGACTGACCACCGGCGACTGACGAGCAGCGACCGACGACCGGCACCTGCCACCCGGCGGCGGGCGTCCGGCGTCCCGGGCAGCGCTAGGGTCCATCCGACCGGACCACGCAGCCGGACCACGCAGCCGCCGAGAGCAGGGAGCCCCCGTGTCCTTCCCGACCGACCTGAAGTACACCGCCGAGCACGAGTGGGTGCGCGAGCCCGGCGAGACGGAGGGGGCCGTGCGCGTCGGCATCACCTCCTTCGCCCAGGACGCGCTGGGCGACATCGTGTTCGTGCAGCTGCCCGAGGTGGGCGAGAGCGTCAGCGCGGGCGCCGTCGTCGGCGAGCTCGAGTCGACGAAGTCCGTGAGCGAGGTCTACGCCCCCGTCGGCGGCGAGGTCGTCGCCCGCAACGAGGCGCTCGACGCGACCCCCGAGCTGGTCAACACCGACCCCTACGGCGAGGGCTGGCTATTCGAGGTGGTCCCGGACGACAGCGGCAGCTCCGACCTGCTCGACGCCGAGACCTACCAGGCCGGTCTGGACGCCTGAGACGACCGACCCGTCGGACGCGGGAGCGCGGTCCGCGCTGGTAGCGTGGAGCCAACCCTCAGCCTCGACCACGGCTTGAGGGTTGCCCCACCTCGGTGGGACCCCAGCCCGACCCGTCACCAGTCGCACCACCAGCCGTCGGAGGAGACCCCCGAGATGCCTTTCTGCTCGCAGTGCGGCAGCCAGAACGCCGACAACGCGCGGTTCTGCTCCCAGTGCGGCACGCCGCTGGCGGCGGAGCCGACGCCGTCGGGCGGCCAGCCGGGCGGACAGCCGGGCGGACAGCCGGGCGACCAGCCGGGCGACCAGCCGAGCGACTCGACCGCGACCATCACCTTCGGCGGTGCCTCGGCGGCCAAGAACGAGCCGACCGAGCGCGCCGCGCTCGCCCCGGCCGACGCGGCGGCCGTCGACGCGCTGCCCGCCGGCAGCGCCCTGCTCGTGGTGCAGCGCGGTCCGGGGGCCGGCAGCCGCTACCTCCTCGACACCGACCTGTCGACGGTGGGCCGCCACCCCGAGAGCGACATCTTCCTCGACGACATCACCGTCTCGCGCCGCCACGTCGAGTTCCGGCGCGACGGTGACTCCTTCCGGGTCCACGACATCGGCAGCCTCAACGGCACCTACCTCAACGGCGACCGGGTCGACGAGGTCCGCCTCGCCAACGGCGACGAGGTCCGCATCGGCAAGTTCCGCCTCATCTTCTTCGCCAGCGACGCGAAGGTCGGCTGAGCGTGCGGCAGACCGCTCGGATCACGATCGGGCAGGCGGTCGCAGACCTGAAGTCGGAGTTCCCGGACGCCGACATCAAGGAGTCGAAGATCCGCCACCTCGAGCAGGAGGGGCTCGTCCAGCCGGAGCGGACGCCGTCGGGCTACCGCAAGTACTCCGTCGACGACATGGAGCGGCTGCGCTACATCATCCGGGCCCAGCGCGAGGCCTACCTGCCGCTGAAGGTCATCAAGGAGCACCTCGAGGCCCACGACCGTGGCCTCGAGCTGCCCGCGATGGGCGGCGGTCTGGCCGCGCAGCCGACCGTGCCAATCGGGCTGTTGTCCAACCCTGCCCCAGGGGTGGAGTCGCTGCTGGCTGGCAACGGAGACGTCCGGGTCTCGCGGCTCGAGCTGCTCAAGACCGCCGAGATCGACGAGTCGCTGCTCGAGCAGATGGAGACCTTCGGGCTGGTGCGCACCCGCTCGGGGTCGCAGCACTACGACGCCGACGCGCTCGTGATCGCGAAGGTCGTCGGCGAGCTGGCGGCGTACGGCCTCGAGCCGCGGCACCTGCGGGCGTTCAAGACCGCCGCCGACCGCGAGATCGGCCTGGTGGAGCAGGTCGTCACCCCCATGCGGCGCAGCCGCGAGGAGGGCGCCGAGGGCCGCGCGGCCCAGGCGATGGACGAGCTCGCGGTGCTCTCCGTGCGCCTGCACGCCGCACTGGTCAAGGCCGGCCTGCGCTCGCTGCGCTGACCTGACCGGCCCCGTGGTGGGTTCGCGACGGCCCTGCGGCGGACCGGCGACGGCTCGCCGGGTCGCCCCTGAGCCGGCTCGCGGCGCGAGGGCTACGCTGGGCGGGTGCGCGAGGTCGAGGTCGTCGGGGTCCGGGTCGAGATGCCGTCCAACACGCCCCTCGTGCTGCTGCGCGAGGCCGTGGGGGAGCGCTACCTGCCGATCTGGATCGGGGCCGTCGAGGCCACCGCGATCGCCTTCGCCCAGCAGGGCGTGGTGCCGCCGCGCCCGCTCACGCACGACCTGCTCCGCGACGTGCTCGAGGCCACTGGCAACGCCGTCGAGGAGATCCGGATCACCGAGATGAAGGACAACGTCTTCTACGCCACGCTCGTGCTGGCGTCCGGCGTCGAGGTCAGCGCCCGGCCGTCCGACTCGATCGCCCTGGCGCTGCGCACCGGCTCCCGCATCGTCTGCGACGAGCAGCTGCTCGAGGACGCCGGCATCCTCGTCCCCGACGAGCAGGAGGACGAGGTGGAGAAGTTCCGCGAGTTCCTCGACCACGTGACCCCCGACGACTTCGAGGAGGGCACCCAGTAGCGGTGCCCCTATCCTCAACCCTCAGGTCGAGGTTGAAGGTTCGGCCGACACGCCGCGCGTGTCTTTGACGGCCCCGGGGGCCAGGTCTACGGTCATGAGTGTCGTCGCTGTAACTCCACGACTGCCACACGCCCGCGTGTGACCCAGCGGTCCCTCCCCGGAGCCACTCCCAGCGACCCTGACGAAGCGGAGGAAGCTGTGGGCACCAAGGATCGTGACGCGACGGCGTCGCACGACGAGCAGGCGGCCCTCACCGCCGCGCTCGAGGCCGACGAGCAGGGCCTCCTCTTCGACGACGACGTCTCCCCGCTGCCCGCCGACCAGGGCTACCGCGGCCCCACCGCCTGCGCCGCCGCCGGCATCACCTACCGCCAGCTCGACTACTGGGCCCGCACCGGCCTGGTCGAGCCCACCGTGCGCGGGGCGAGCGGCTCCGGCACGCAGCGCCTCTACGGCTTCCGCGACATCCTGCTGCTCAAGGTCATCAAGCGCCTGCTCGACGCCGGCATCTCGCTGCAGCAGATCCGCACCGCCGTGGCCCACCTCCGCGCCCGCGGCACCGACGACCTGACCCGCGTCACCCTGATGAGCGACGGTGCCAGCGTCTACGAGTGCACGAGCAACGACGAGGTCATCGACCTCCTCCAGGGCGGGCAGGGCGTGTTCGGCATCGCCATCGGCGGGGTCTGGCGCGAGATCGAGGGATCGCTGGCCGACCTGCCGTCCGAGCGCACCGAGGACGCCGAGGCTGCCGACGCCACCGCTGCCGACGAGCTCGCGCAGCGACGCCGCGCCAAGGCCGCCGGATGACCCCTGCTCGCACCCGCTCCACCGCACCGCCCCCGTCGCGTCATTCGCAACACGACGGAGGCGTTCGCTATGGTGGACGGGCTGATCAACCCCGCGAGGGAGAGTCCGGTCCGACCGGCGCCGAAGGGGCAACTCCTCCCACCAACCTCTCAGGCACCAGGACCTCGCGGACTGGCACCCAGGAGTCCGCGCCACGCGCGAGGCGACTGGGGGGAGGCGACTCACCGCGCAGTCCGGTAGCCCGCCTCGTCCTCCAGGAGTGACATGTCAGCCCCGCTCGCCAGCCCGCAGCCCGACCCGGTGCGCCCCTTCGTCGAGCGCCACGTCGGACCCGACGACGACCAGGTCGCACGCATGCTCAAGGCGCTCGACCTCGGCAGCCTCGAGCAGCTCATGGACGACGCCGTCCCCGGCCGCATCCGCGCCGGCGCCCTCGACCTGCCGCCGGCTGCGAGCGAGCGGCGTACGGCGGCCGAGCTGCGCGAGCTCGCCGCGATGAACAACCCCCTGGTGCCGATGATCGGCCTCGGCTACCACGGCACCGTCACGCCGCCGGTGATCCGTCGCAACGTGCTGGAGGACCCCGCCTGGTACACCGCCTACACGCCGTACCAGCCCGAGATCAGCCAGGGCCGGCTCGAGGCGCTGATCAACTTCCAGACGATGGTCGCCGACCTCGCCGGACTCACCACGGCCAACGCCTCGCTGCTCGACGAGGGCACCGCGGCGGCGGAGGCGATGACGCTGGTGCGTCGCGCCGAGCGCAAGGCCACCGGCCCGTTCGTGGTCGACGCCGACGCGCTGCCGCAGACGATCGCCGTGGTCGAGACCCGGGCCCGCGCCATGGGCATCGAGGTCGTCGTCGCCGACCTGTCCGAGGGCCTGCCCGACGGCCCGGTGACCGGTGCGCTGGTGCAGTACCCCGGCGCGTCCGGACGGGTGCTCGACCCCCGGCCCGTCATCGAGGCAGTCCATGCCCAGGGTGGTCTGGCGGTGGTGGCGGCCGACCCGCTGGCGCTGACCCTGCTCGAGGCGCCGGGCGAGCTCGGTGCCGACGTCGTGGTCGGCTCCTCGCAGCGCTTCGGCGTGCCGTTGTTCTACGGCGGCCCCCACGCCGGCTTCATGGCCGTCCGGAAGGGC
This sequence comes from Nocardioides marmoraquaticus, assembly GCF_054777915.1. Lineage (NCBI taxonomy): Bacteria > Bacillati > Actinomycetota > Actinomycetes > Propionibacteriales > Nocardioidaceae > Nocardioides > Nocardioides marmoraquaticus. The sequence continues at coordinate 44,312 of NZ_BAAHAA010000027.1, forward strand.
CTCGAGCGGCACCTGCCCGGGCGCCTGGTGGGGGTCTCGGTCGACGCGCACGGCAAGCCGGCGTACCGCTTGGCGCTGCAGACCCGCGAGCAGCACATCCGCCGTGACCGCGCGACCTCCAACATCTGCACCGCCCAGGTGCTGCTCGCGGTCGTCGCCTCGATGTACGCCGTCCACCACGGCCCCGACGGGTTGCGTGCCATCGCGCGCGCCACCCACGCCCACGCCGTGCGCCTGGCCGGCCTGCTGCGTGCCGGCGGGGTCGAGGTCGTGCACGAGCACTTCTTCGACACCGTGCTCGCCCGGGTTCCGGGCCGCGCCACCGAGGTCGTGGCGGCCGCCCGCGATGCCGGGATCCACGTGCGCCACGTCGACGACGACCACGTCGGCGTCTCGACCTCCGAGGTCGTCGACGACGACGTCGTCGACCGGGTGGCCGGGGCCTTCGGCGTCGCGGCCGACGTCGAGGTCTCGCAGGAGCCGGCGCTGCCGCCGGCGCTCGGCCGCACGACCGACTTCCTCACGCACGAGGTCTTCGACAGCCACCGCTCCGAGACCTCGATGCTGCGCTACGTCAGCCGCCTCGCGCGACGCGACTTCGCGCTCGACCGCGGCATGATCCCGCTCGGGTCGTGCACCATGAAGCTCAACGCCACGACCGAGATGGAGCCGGTCTCGCTGCCGGGCTTCGCCGACCTGCACCCGTTCGCCCCGGCGGAGGACGCCCAGGGCTATGCCCGGCTGATCGGCGACCTCGAGGGCTGGCTCGCCGAGGTCACCGGCTACGACGAGGTCTCGGTGCAGCCCAACGCCGGCTCCCAGGGCGAGCTCGCCGGGCTGATGGCGATCCGTGGGTACCACGAGGCCCGTGGTGACGCCGCCCGCGACGTCTGCCTGATCCCGTCGTCGGCCCATGGCACCAACGCCGCCTCCGCCGTCATGGCCGGCATGCGCGTCGTGGTGGTGAAGTCGGCCGACGACGGCTCCGTCGACCTCGACGACCTCCGGGCCCAGTGCGAGGCGCACCGCGACGACCTCGCCGCCGTGATGATCACCTACCCCTCGACCCACGGCGCCTACGAGGACACCATCACCGAGCTGTGCGAGCTGGTGCACGAGGCCGGCGGTCAGGTCTACGTCGACGGCGCCAACCTCAATGCGCTGCTCGGCTACGCCAAGCCCGGCGAGCTCGGCGGCGACGTCTCGCACCTCAACCTGCACAAGACCTTCTGCATCCCGCACGGCGGCGGCGGTCCGGGCGTCGGTCCGGTCGGCGTGCGCGAGCACCTGGCTCTCTACCTGCCCAGCCACCCGGCGCACCCCGACCCCGCCCGGCGCGACGGCATCGGCCCGATCAGCGCGGCGCCGCACGGCTCGGCCGGCATCCTGCCGATCTCGTGGGCCTACGTGCGCATGATGGGCGGCCCCGGGCTGACCCAGGCCACGGCGGTCGCGGTGCTGGCGGCCAACTACGTGGCGGCGCGGCTCGAGGAGCACTTCCCTGTGCTCTACCGCGGTCACAACGCCCACGTGGCGCACGAGTGCATCCTCGACCTGCGCCCGCTGACCAAGGCGAGCGGCGTCAGCGTCGACGACGTCGCGAAGCGCCTGGTCGACCACGGCTTCCACGCCCCGACGATGAGCTTCCCGGTCGCGGGCACCCTCATGGTCGAGCCCACCGAGAGCGAGGACCTCGCCGAGCTCGACCGCTTCTGCGACGCCATGATCGCCATCCGGCGCGAGATCGCCCAGGTCGAGGCGGGGGAGTGGAGCGCCGAGGAGTCCCCACTGCGTGGCGCACCGCACACCGCCGCCGCGCTCCTCACCGGTGCCGACCACGCCTACTCGGCCGAGGAGGCGGCGTACCCCGGCGGGCGCGTCGACCCCGACAAGTACTGGCCGCCGGTCGGCCGCATCGACCAGGCGTACGGCGACCGCAACCTGCAGTGCGCCTGCCCACCTCCCGAGGCCTTCGCGTGAGCCCGCACCGGCTGCACGGCCTGCTCGCGCGCGCGGAGGTGGTCACGTGGACCGTGCTGCTCTTCGGCATGGTGCTGAAGTACGGCACCGGCACCACCGAGCTGGTGGTCCGGATCGGCGGTGGCCTGCACGGCTTCGTGTTCCTCGCCTACGCCCTGGTCACCGTGCTCGTGGCCGTCGACGCCAGGTGGTCGACCGGTCGGCTCGTCGCCGGTCTCGGGTCGGCCGTGGTGCCCTACCTCAGCGTCGTGTTCGAGCGGTCGGCGGCGCGCGCCGGGGTGCTCCCGGGGCGGTGGCGGCTGCGCGCCGAGCGCGGCCGCGGGCCGGTCGAGCGGCTGGTCGGCGCCGCGCTGAGAGCGCCTGTGCCCGCCGGCCTCGTCGCGCTCGTCGTGCTCGTGCTCGTCTTCAGCGGCCTGCTGGCCGCCGGCCCGCCCACCGAGTGGGTCGGCTGAGCCTCAGAGGGCCTGGCTCACCGAGCTCATGTTGAAGTCGGGCACCCGCAGGGCCGGGGTCGCGGTGCGCGAGAAGTTGTCCTCGCCCCACTCGCGGCTGAAGCTCGGCACGGTCTCGCCGGCGTGGCTGAAGCGTCGCAGCAGGTCGAGCGGGCTCTCGTTGAAGCGGAAGTTGTTGACCGCCCCGGTGATCTCGCCGCCCTCGACGCGGTAGACGCCGTCGCGGGTGAGGCCGGTCAGCAGCAGTGACTGCTCGTCGACCTCGCGGATGTACCACAGGCACGTGAGCAGCAGGCCGTCCTCGACCTCGGCCGCGAGGTCCTGGGCGGTGCCGGCGCCGCCGGCGACCTCGAGCACGAGGTTGTCGATGCCAGGCGTGACGGCCTGGCCGGTCTCCGCCGCCGTGCGGCGCGTCTGCATCAGGGCGCGCAGCTCGCCGTCGGCGATCCACGCGGTCGGCTCGAGCGGCAGGCCGTTGTCGTAGACGCTGCCGTAGGCCGATGACGCCCCGTTGACGACGAAGGGCTCGCACTGGAGGGGCGCGCGACCGGGGTCGGACGACCAGGTCACGTCGTCGCGCACCAACCGCTGGCCGATCCGGGTGCCACCCGAGGGGTCGGCGAAGGGGCCGATGCCGTCGGCGGCATGACGCGCCGCGGCGTTCCAGTAGGCCAGCACGAGCAGGTCGGAGACCGCCGTCGGCGGCAGCACGGTGTCGTAGCGCCCTGCTGGCAGGTCGACGCGGCGCTCGCCCCAGCCGATGCGGGTGGAGAGCTCGGCCGCCATGGCCGTGGCGTCGACGTCGGCGAAGTCGCGGCTGGCGCCCCCGACCCAGGCGCTGGTGGTCAGGGCGGCGTCCTTGCCGGTGCAGCCGTAGTGGCCGGTGGGCTGCTCGTGGCGCAGTCGCAGGCCGGTGGAGGAGCCGAGGTAGGTGGTGCGGACCTCGTGGAAGACGAAGCCGTAGAGCAGCCGCGACCCGGCCTCGGCCTCGCCGAACGCCTCACCGAGCTGGCGGGCGAAGGCGTCGAAGACGGCGATCGAGGTGGTGCCGGCCGGGTCGTCCCAGTCGGAGGCGGCCTCGCCCTCGACCAGGTCGGCCCGGTCGTCGGCAGGCTCCGCGACGGCAGCGGCCGCGTCGGCCTGGGCGACCAGGGCTCGCACCTGCTCCACGGAGGCCACGGAACCGCTGACCGAGGCGTTGCCGGCACCCTGGAAGGCGACCACGGTGACGTCGATCGAGTGCATCGCGCCGTTGGTCGTCAGGGTGTTGATCGCCCAGCGGAGGTTGGCGGAGTGCGACTCCTCCACGACCACCACGCAGTGCTCGGAGGTGCTCGCCGCCAGCGCCTGCTCGACCAGGTCCTGGGGGGAGGTGCGTCGGGTGCTCATCAGGCCGTGCCCTCCACGGAGGTGTTGAGGATGCGGACGCCCCGGAACAACGCGGCGGGGGTGCCGTGGCTGACCGCCGCGACCTGCCCGGGCTGCGCCTTGCCGCAGTTCATCGCGCCGCCGAGGACGTAGGTCTGGGGGCCGCCGACCGCCTCCATCGAGCCCCAGAAGTCGGTGGTCGTCGCCTGGTAGGCCACGTCGCGCAGCTGGCCCCGCAGCTCGCCGTCACGGATCTCGTAGAACCGCTGGCCGGTGAACTGGAAGTTGTAGCGCTGCATGTCGATCGACCACGACTTGTGGCCGACGACGTGGATGCCGCGCTCGACGCGGGAGACGAGGCCGGCGACGTCGGGGCCGTCGGGGTCGGGCTGGAGGGACACGTTGGCCATGCGCTGCACCGGGACGTGGCCGGGGGAGTCGGCGTAGGCGCAGCCGTTGGACCGGCCGCCGTTGAGGTCGGCGCCGTAGGTGTGCGCCATGGCCCGGTCGAGCTGGAAGCCCACGAGCACCCCGTCGCGCACGATGTCCCAGGCCTGCGTCTGCACGCCGTCGTCGTCGTAGCCCACGGTCGCGAGGCCCGCGGGGTCGGTGCGGTCGCCGGTGACGTGCATGACCGGGGAGCCGTACTGCAGGGAGCCGAGCTGGTCGAGCGTGGCGAACGAGGTGCCGGCGTAGCTGGCCTCGTAGCCCAGTGCCCGGTCGAGCTCGGTCGCGTGGCCGACCGACTCGTGGATGGTGAGCATGAGGTTGTTGGCGTCGATGACGAGGTCGTGGTCGCCCGCCTCGACGCTGGGGGCGGCGAGCTTGTCCCGCAGCAGGCCGGGCAGCTGCGCGCGTTCGCCGTCGAAGTCGAACGACCCGTCGCTCAGCGCCTCGTAGCCGCGGCCGACCGGTGGCGCCAGGCTGGCCATCGAGTCGGAGCGTCCTGAGGCACGGTCGGTGGCGTGCGCCTCGAGCATCGGCTCGAGCCGCACCCGCTGCTGGGTGATCGAGGACCCGGCCAGGTCGGCGTAGAACTTGTTCTCGTGCACCTGCTGCAGGCTGGCGGTGGCGTGGTCGACGCCGGCGGCGAGCAGCTCGCGGGTCCACCCGCCGAGCAGGGCGGCCTTCTCGGCCAGCGGCACCTCGAGCGGGTCGACCTCGTAGGCGCCGACCCAGTGCACGTCGGCGTACGTCGGCTCGGGCGCGAGCTCGACCGGTCGCGTCGTCATGGCGCCGGCCACCTGGGCGACGTTGACCGCCGCCTCGGCGACCCGGACGGCCTCGTCGACGGTGAGCTCGACCCCGGAGGCGAAGCCCCAGGCGCCGCGGAGCACGACCCGGACGGCGAAGCCGAGGTCCTCGCCGTCGGCGGCACCCTCGAGCGCACCGTCGCGCACCGCGAGGTGCTGGGTGCGCACGCGCTCGAGGCGGAAGTCGGCGTGCGTGACGCCGAAGTCACGGGCGCGCTCGAGCGCTGCGTGGGCGAGGCGCTGCAGCGGCAGCTCGAGGAACCCCGGATCGATCTCGCGTGCCATTGCTCGACCCTAGGCCGTGGCGCGGAGGGGCGTGTCGTCGGACCCGCTCATCCCGCGTGGACCGCCCCGGCGACGGTGGACCCGTGGCGTCCCTTGCGGACCTCGAGCTGGGCAGGGACCCGCGCCCGGAGCTCGGCGACGTGGCTGACCAGCCCGACCACCCGACCGCCGTCACGCAGGCCGTCGAGCACGTCCATCACGGCGTCGAGGGTGTCGCTGTCGAGCGCGCCGAACCCCTCGTCGACGAACAAGGTCTCGACGGTCGTGCCGCCGGCCTCCTGCGCGACCGTGTCGGCCAGTCCGAGGGCGAGGGCGAGCGAGACGACGAAGCTCTCACCGCCGGAGAGCGTGGCGGGGTCACGGCGCGTGCCGCTCCAGTCGTCGCGCACCCGGAGGCTGAGGCCCCCACGCTGCTCGCCGGCGCCCTTCTCCTCGGCGTGCTCGAGCGCGAACCGGTCGTCGGTCATCGCGGTGAGGCGGACGTTGGCCGCCGCCACCACCTGGTGCAGCCGCTCGGCGAGCACGTAGCCGGTCAGACGCATGCGCAGCCGGTTGTCGGGGCTGGTGCCCTCGACGAGGGAGCTGAGGCCAGCGAGCGAGCGGTGGCGCTCACGCAGCGGGTGCCAGGCCTCGAGCGCGGTGTCGAGGTCGGCGCGCAGGACGCCGACCCGGTGCTCGCGGTGCTCGGCGGCGCGGCGCGCGCCGACTGCCTCCTCGTGCGCCTCGACGTGGGCGGCGAGCCCGGCGCGGGTCGCGGCGACGTCGGGACGGTCCTGGGCCATCGCCACGACGACCTCGGCGTCACCGAGGACACGGGTCGCGTCGGCGTGGTCGCGGTCCCACGTCGCGACCTGGTCGCGAGCCCGGGACGCCTCGTCGTCGTCGAGCACGGCGGCGAGGGCGGCGTCGACGTCGGCGAAGCCGGCCTGCGTCGCGGCCGCGTCGGCGGTCTCGCCCGCCTGGCGAGCCGTCGCGGCGGCCGTGTCGACCGCGCGCTCGAGCGCGATCAGGTGGGTGAGCCGCTCGCAGCGCGCCGCGAGGTCGGCGACGAGCGCAGCGACGGAGGCCGGCCGGTCGTGGGACCGGTCGTCGGCTGCCTCGTCGGCTGCGTCGTCGGCTGCGTCGTCGTCCTCGTCCTGGGACGAGAGCAGGGTGGACAGCGCGGCGGCCAGGCCATCCTGCTGGGCCCTCAGCTCCTCGAGCGCGACCTCGCGCTCCGCCAGCGCCGCGCGGGTCCGACCGAGGTCGTCACCGGCACGCTCGAGGACCGGGCGCAGTCGGTCGAGGGTCGCGTCGAGGGCGTCGAGGCGGGCGGCGGCGCGTCGGGCCCCGGCCACCGCCGCGTCGGCGCGCTCCCGGGCCTCGGACCAGCCGGCGAGGTCGTGGCCGGCGCTGCGGGCCTCCCACGCGGCGAGCCGGGCGCGGACGCCCGCGACGCCCTCGTCGGCGGCCAGGCGGGCCGACTCGGCGGACTCGAACGCCTCCAGCGCGGCGTCCTCGTCGTCCTGGCCGACACCGGCGGCACGGCGGGCCGGGGCGGGGTGGTCGGTGCTGCCGCAGACCGGGCAGGAGCACCCGACCGCGAGTCGTGTGGCGAGCTCGGCCGCCGCCCCCTCGATGCGGGCCTGACGCGCGTCGAGGTGGGCCGAGCGCAGCCGCAGTGCCGTCGCGGCGAGGGCCTGCTGCTCGGCGACGACGCGGCGCAGCTCCTCCCGGACGAGCAGGGTCTCGCGCGCGGCGGACTCGCCCGCAGCAGCGCGAGCGGCCTCCGCGACCAGGGCGTCACGCGTAGCGACCACGCCCAGCAGAGGCTCGCGCTCCGACTCGGCGCCTGCCACCTGCCGCCGGGACCTGTCGGTCTCGGCCTCCAGGGCGGCGACTCCGTGCCGCAGCTCGTCGGCCTCCCGGCGCAGGTGCTCGCGCCGCGCCTGCACGGCGCGCAGCTCGGCCTCGCGCGGGAGCCAGCCCCGGGCCTCGCCGTGGCGTCGGGTGAGGTCGGCCCGCGCGGCCTCGAGCCCGTCGCAGGACCGTGGCGCGGCGGGCTCTTGGCCGCGGGCGCGGTCGCGGTCTCCTGCCGCCCGGCGCAGCGCCTCGTCGGCGTCGTGGCGCCGGCGGGCGTGG
>NZ_BAAHAA010000028.1:0-44114 GCF_054777915.1 Nocardioides marmoraquaticus
GCCCGCAGCGCGGCGAGCGCGAGCGCGACCGTCGTGCGGCCCGGCGCCCCGGCCGGTCCGTGCACCGCGACGACGGAGCCGTCGGGCCCGCCGCCCACCGGCTCGGCGCCGGGTTCGGGCCCGGGGTCGACGACGAGCGCCTGCTCCCCGGCGGAGCGCACCGCGGTGGCCAGGTCGGCGAGGTCGTCGACGGGATGGGTGTGCACCACACCGATGCGTCCCATCACGCCCGGGTCACCCCCGACCGCCACGCAGCGGACGTCGGCGCGCAGCATCCGCACCACGGCGTCGGCGTCGAGGCCCGGGAGCTCGCCGCTGACGACCGCCACCCCCGCCTGACCCGTGGCCACCGTGCCGAGCAGGTCGGCCAGGTCGACGCAGCGCTTGACCACGACGACGCCCTCGCGGGGCAGCTCGCGCAGCGCCTCGGTCTCCCACGCGGCACCGCCCGCGGCGAGCAGCACGGGCAGCGGGTCGTGGTCCCGACCGCGGTCCACGGGTGCCATCAGCCCGTCCTCGCCACGACGACCCGGCCGGTCGCCAGCGCACCCAGCGCCGGGGCCAGCTCGTCGGCGCGGGCCTCGGGGACGCCCAGGATGACCTGCCGTGTCTGCGAGGGCGCCAGGCCGTCCTCGAGGCCCGGCACCGCCACGACCTCGACGTCGGTGAGGACCCGCTGCGCCTCGCCCTCGGCGGCGTCCTCGGCGCGCTGCCCGCCGGCAGCGGGGTCGGGGGTGACCCAGACGTCGACGACGGAGCCCTGCCGCACCGTGGCGGGCAGGTCGTCGAGGCCCACGCTGATCGGCACCTCCACCAGTGCCTCGTCGGGGGCGGCCGCGACGGCGCTGCGCGGCAGCAGGTCGCCGGCGGCCACCGGCCGGTCGACGCGGCTGCCGGGTGCGAGCGGTCGGGCTGCCGACAGGTACGCCGCCGCCGTCTCCGCGTCGGGGAACCGCACGTCGCGGCGCTCGAGGTCCTCCGGCGCGACCTCGGCGCCGGCCGGCAGCGCCTCCGCCGCGGCCCACACGGGCACGGTGTCGTCGGCTGCGGCCACGACCCGCGCTCCCGCCACCACCGCGGCGGCGACGAGGAGCAGGCCCAGCACCAGGCGGGGGTTGCGCCACCCGGGCCGTCGGCTGCGCCTCGCCTCGGGAGGCGCGCCGCCCTCGGTGGCCACGGGTCGGTCCAGCAGGCTGGTCATCGATGGTCCTTCCGTTCGGCTGTCCACAGGCACCCGGCCGCGACGCTTCGCACCCGGGACCGTCCGGTGGCACAGTGGGGCGCGTGGACGCGACCCCGCGGTTCTTGCAGCTCTCCGACGTCGCCGAGATCCTCAACATCTCGGCCGCCCAGGCCTACGCCCTGGTGCGCCGCGGCGACCTCAAGGGCATCAAGATCGGCGGCCGCGGGCAGTGGCGCGTCGAGTCGGCGCAGCTCGAGGCCTACATCGAGCGGATGTACTCCGAGGCCGACCAGTTCGTGCGCGACCACCCCTTCGTCGAGGGCAGCGCGCCGCTCGACTGAGACGCACCACGCCGGCCCTCTCACCGGCCCCCTCACCGGCGCCCTCACCGGGTCCACCTGACCGCGTCGATCGCCGCGACCGGCACCAGCAGGCCCGCCTCGCGCGACGAGCCGGGGGCGAGCTCGACGAAGTCGGCGCCGACGCGGACGACCCGACCCTCCAGCCGCTCGCCGTCGCCCAGGTGCACCGCGACAGGCCCCGTCGCCAGGTCGTCGGCCAGACGTCGCAGCAGCGAGCGCAGGGGCAGGGTGTCGGCGACCGAGCGGGTGCTGGGGTGCGCGGCCCGAGGGGCCGCCCCCGTCACCACGAGCACCGCAGGCAGCACGACCAGCCACCGCGTCGGCCCCGCGGCGAGGACGCACCACCCCGCACCCACCCGGGTGAGCCGACCGCGCGGCTGCTGACCGCCCCGCAGCCGCAGGGCGATCTCCCGTGAGCCGTCGCCGAGCGCGCCCCGCAGGCGCGCCTCGAGGTCGACGGCGGCGTACTCGCTCGCGGCGACGTCGGCCACCTCGCCCTCGCGCTCGGCCAGGTGCAGGCCTGCGGCCTGCTGCTCGAGGTCGTCGAAGAGGTGCAGCAGCCCGTCGTCCCAGCCGCCGTGCTCGGCCCTCGTGTCGCCGCGCTCGTTCTCGTGCATCCGGCACCCCCGTCCATCCCCGGTCTGCCCGGGCCCCCTCCACGACAAACCGCTCGTCCCTCCTCGTGGACACCGGCGTTGACAACTCGATGCAGACCGCGTTGTCGTAGGTAAACACAAGCAAACGCAACGATCAGAGGTCAACCGCATGTCAGCGATCCGCTTCGACACCGCCCTGGTCGGCGGGGCGCAGGTGGTCCTCGCCGTCGCCGGCGCGTGGGCGGTGCTCCTGCTCCTGGCCGCCGCCGTCGAGTCGGTCACGCGCGGCCGGGTGCGTGCCCTGGCACGCGTCGGCTGCCCGCCGGCGTGGCGGCCGGCGCTGCTGTGCGCCCTCGGGGTCCTGGTCTCGGTCGCCGGGGCGTCCGGCGGCGCCGCTCACGCGGCCCCGCGGGGCGTCGAGGGGCCAGACGTCGTGCCGGGCGCCGGGCTGCTCCCGGTCCCGACCCGTCCGCACGACCAGCGGCACGACCAGCCGCCCGACCAGCACGACTCCTCGCTCGGCGATGCACCGGCGGTCGTCGTGGTCGCCCCCGGCGACTCGCTGTGGGCGATCGCCCGCGCCCGGCTCGGCGCCGCCGCCCCAGCCGCGCAGGTGCAGGCCCTGACCGTCGCGCTGCACCACGCCAACCGGGTCCAGATCGGACCCGACCCCGACCTGCTCCACCCAGGCCAACAGCTGCGACTGCCGGCCGACCCCGCCACGACTCCCCGAGAGGACCGCCTGCCATGACCGTCACCGCCCTGCGACCCCCCGCCCGTCCGGCACCGGCGGTCCCCCTCGCCAGCGTGCAGGGCACGCTCGCGCTCGACCTGCGCCAGCCGTGGGAGGCCCCGCCGCCCCGACCGGTCTCCGCCCCGGCGGGCTGCCCGGAGCCCGACGACGACCGCGACGAGGTCACCGCGACGGTCGTCGCGCCACGGGGCCGGGGCGCCGACCTCGACGAGGTCGCCCAGGGGTTCGCCCGCGCCCTCGTCGAGGTGATCGGCGGCGACCGCGGCGCGGGCCAGGTGCTGCGGTGGGTGAGTCCGGAGGTCTACGACCAGCTGCTCGTGCGCGCCGACCTGCTCACGCGCACCGTGCCCGACGACCGACGCGTACGTCGCCTCCGCTCACGGCTGGCCGGCGTGCGCGTCTCGTGCCCTGCGCCCGGCGTCGCCGAGCTCAGCATCCACCTGCGACGCGGCGAGCGCTCCCACGCCGTCGCCGCCCGGCTCGAGCACCGCGTGCAACGCCGGCGAGGCCGCCTCGGGGCGGCCTGGATGTGCGTCGCCCTCGAGATCGGCTGACCCCGCCCCGAACGGCCGAGCGCTGCTCAGCCGCCGGCGCGGGTGACCTGGCCGGTGGGCCCGCCGGGAGCGCCGTGGCACTTCTTGTACTTCTTGCCGGAGCCGCAGGGGCACTCGTCGTTGCGGCCGGCGGCGGCGTACGGCGACGGCGCGGCGCTGCCCTCGGTGTGCACCTCGACCTCGCCGTCCTCGCTGGGCGCGGAGTAGCTGAGCTGCTGGGGCTCCTGCGTCTCGCCGATGCCCTTGGCCCGCACGTGGTGGTGCTCGGCGTGGTGCTCGGCGGCCTCGTCGTCGTCGGCGACGTCGTCGGCGTCGTCGACCTGCTGGATCTCCACGTTGAACAGGAAGCCGACGGTCTCCTCGCGGATGCCCTCCTTCATGGCGTTGAACATGTCGTAGCCCTCGCGCTGGTACTCGACCAGCGGGTCGCGCTGGGAGTAGGCGCGCAGGCCGATGCCCTCGCGGAGGTAGTCCATCTCGTAGAGGTGCTCGCGCCACTTGCGGTCGAGCACCGAGAGCAGCACCTGGCGCTCGAGGTCGCGCATGTTCTCCGCGCCGACCTGCGTCTCGCGGGCGTCGTAGGCCTTCTGCGCGTCGGCCTGCAGGTCGGCGACGAGCGTGTGCCGGTCGAGGCCGTCACGGCCGCCGGCCTCGCGCTCGAGCTCCGCCGCCTTGAGGCTGATCGGGTAGATCTGGCCCAGGGCGGTCCACAGGGCGTCGAGGTCCCACTCCTCGGGGAAGCCCTCGGTCGCGGCGAGCACGTAGGTCTCGACCGCGCCGTCGATCATCTCGCGGACCTGCTCGGTGAGGTCGTGGCCCTCGAGCACCGCGCGACGCTCGGCGTAGATGACCTCGCGCTGGCGGCTCATCACGTCGTCGTACTTGAGCACGTTCTTGCGCGACTCGAAGTTCTGCGACTCGACCTGGCCCTGGGCCGACTGGATCGACTTGGTGACCGACTTGTTCTCGATCGGCACGTCGTCGGGCACCTTGAGCGCGAGCAGCACCCGCTCCACCCAGTCGGACTTGAACAGCCGCATCAGGTCGTCGCCGAGCGAGAGGTAGAACCGCGACTCGCCGGGGTCGCCCTGACGGCCCGAGCGGCCACGCAGCTGGTTGTCGATGCGCCGCGACTCGTGGCGCTCGGTGCCGAGCACGTAGAGACCACCGAGGTCGGCGACCTCGTCGTGGTCGGCCTTGACCTGGGCGGAGACGCGCTCGACGGTCGCGGGCCAGGCGGCCTCGTAGTCCTCGGCGTGCTCGACGGGGTCGAGCCCCTTCGTGCGCAGCTCCTGGTCGGCGAGGAACTCCACCGACCCGCCGAGCATGATGTCGGTGCCACGGCCGGCCATGTTGGTGGCAACGGTGACCGCGCCCTTGTGACCGGCGACGGCGACGACCTTGGCCTCGTCGGCGTGCTGCTTGGCGTTGAGCACGGCGTGCGGGATGCCGCGCTTCTTCAGCAGGCCGGAGAGCAGCTCGGACTTCTCGACCGAGGTGGTGCCGACGAGCACGGGCTGGCCGGTCCGGTGGCGCTCGGCGATGTCCTCGACGACGGCCGTGAACTTCGCCTCCTCGGTGCGGTAGACGAGGTCCTTCTGGTCGACGCGCGCCAGCGGCTTGTTGGTGCGGATCGGCACCACGCCGAGCCTGTAGATCTTGTCGAACTCCGACGCCTCGGTCATGGCCGTGCCGGTCATGCCGGAGAGCTTGTCGTAGAGGCGGAAGTAGTTCTGCAGCGTGATCGTGGCGAGGGTCTGGTATTCCTCGCGGACGGTCACGCCCTCCTTGGCCTCGATCGCCTGGTGCAGGCCGTCGTTGTAGCGGCGGCCCGACAGGATGCGGCCGGTGTGCTCGTCGACGATGAGCACCTCGTCGTTGAGGACGACGTACTCCTTGTCGTTGCGGAACAGCTCCTTGGCCTTGATGGAGTTGTTGAGGAAGGAGATGAGCGGGGTGTTGGCCGACTCGTAGAGGTTCTCGATGCCGAGGTAGTCCTCGACCTTGGTGATGCCCGGGCCGAGGATCGAGATGGTGCGCTTCTTCTCGTCGACCTCGTAGTCGGCGTCCTTGTGGAGCGTGCGCGCGACCTTGGCGAACTCGGCGTACCACGCCACCTCGTCCTGGGTGGGGCCGGAGATGATCAACGGGGTGCGGGCCTCGTCGATGAGGATCGAGTCGACCTCGTCGACGATGGCGAAGTTGTGGCCCCGCTGCACGCAGTTGGCGAGCGAGGTCGCCATGTTGTCGCGCAGGTAGTCGAAGCCCAGCTCGTTGTTGGTGGCGTAGGTGATGTCGCACAGGTAGGCCTCGCGGCGCGCGTCGGGACGCATGTCGGGGGTGATCACGCCGACGGTGAGGCCGAGGAAGGAGTGCACCCGGCCCATCCACTCGGCGTGGTACTTGGCGAGGTAGTCGTTGACCGTGACGACGTGGACGCCCTTGCCCGAGAGCGCGTTGAGGTACGACGGCAGGGTCGCGACCAGCGTCTTGCCCTCACCGGTCTTCATCTCGGCGATGTTGCCGAGGTGCAGCGCCGCGCCGCCCATGACCTGCACGTCGTAGGGGCGCTGTCCGAGCACGCGGTGCGCCGCCTCGCGCACCGCCGCGAACGCCTCCGGCATCAGGTCGTCGAGCGTCTCGCCGTCGGCCAGGCGGGCCTTGAGCTCGGCGGTGACGCCCTTGAGCTCCTCGTCGGTCATCGAGGTGAAGTCGTCCTCGATGGCGTTGACGGCCTTGGCGATGCCCTCGAGCTGGCGCAGGATCTTGCCCTCGCCGATGCGCAGGACCTTGTCGATGAGCGACACGCGGACTACTCCCCTGGTGCGTCTGACGGTGCGGCCCCGACCGGGCCGCCGTCCACTGTAACGGGCGGGCACCGCCGGAGGTGCCCGAGTGCGCGGGCCTGCTGAGGGCGCGGCTAGCCCCGGTCGGGGACGGCTCGTCCGCGGGCGATCGGCGAGGAGAGGCCACGGGTGCCGGGCGGGAAGGTGCTGCGGCGCAGCTCGTGCACCGTCCACCCGGCCGCCTCGAACGCGGCCACGGTGTCGCGGCCCGCGTGGCACCCGCCCAGCAGGCGGGAGCGGACCGGGTCGGTGGCACGCTGCAGCCGGCGCCGCCAGCCCGGCTCGGGGTCGGCGACATGCTCGAGGAAGCGGACCTCGCCGCCCGGCCGCAGCACCCGGCGCGCCTCGGCCAGCGCCGGCCCGACCGGGAGCGTGCACAGCACCAGGCAGAACACGACGGCGTCGGCCTCGCCGTCGCCGAGCGGCAGTCGCGCGGCGTCGCCGTCGACCACCTCGAGACGCGGGTCGTCGAGCTCGGCGGCACGGGCGAGGGCCTGGCGGCGCAGGTGGGGCTCGGGCTCGACGGCGACCACGCGGCTGACGGCGTCGGGGTGGAGCGCGAGGTTGGCCCCCTCGCCCGCCCCCACCTCGACGACGGTCCCGGTCAGGCCGGCGAGCACCTCGCTCCGCAGCTCGTCGAACCCCATGCGCTGCAGCGAGGGCACCACGAGGTGGTCGTAGACCCGGGCGAAGACGGGGTGGCCCACGACCTCAGCCCCCCGCCGCGAGCTCGTGCGCGAGCGGCTCGGCGAGGTCGCCGCGCGGCGCCACGACGACGTCGTCGAGCCCCAGCCAGCCCGCCAGCGACCGCAGCTCGGCGGCCAGCTCGTGTGCCGTCTCGCCCGGCGCACCCGGTTCGGCGTACGCGCCGGGCACGAGCAGCCGGCGCCCGGCGCGGTCGGCCTTGAGGTCGACCCGGCCGACCACCCGGTCGCCCAGCAGGAAGGGCAGCACGTAGTAGCCGTGGACCCGCTGTGGTGCCGGCACGTAGATCTCGATGCGGTAGCGGAAGTCGAAGAGGTGCTCGGTGCGCTCGCGCTCCCAGACCACCGGGTCGAACGGGCTCAGCAGCGCTCGGGCGCCCACCCGCCGGGGCCGCGCGGCGTCGCGGTGCACCCAGGCCTCGCGGTCCCACCCCTCGACGCGGGCCGGCAGCAGCTCGCCCTCGGCGACGAGTCGGTCGACGGCGGCGCGGGCGGCCCGCTGGCCCTGGCCCCTGACCATCTGCAGGCGGTAGTAGTCGGTCAGGCAGCGCAAGGTGGCCACGCCGTGGCTGCGGGCGGCGCGTCGTACGAGCTCGACCGTGGCGTCGGCCTCGGTCATCGGCGGAGCGGCCAGGACCTCCGCCGGCAGCACCCGCTCGGGGAGGTCGTAGACGGGCTCGAAGTGCTGGTTGCGCCCCGCGATGGCGAGGTCGCCGACGGTGTAGAGGTAGTCGAGGGCCTTGCGCGACTCCGACCAGTTCCAGCCCCAGTGCTCCTTGGCCCTGGGAGCCCCGTCGTCGAGGTCGCGGGCCGTCGAGGCGCCCCGCTCGCGCACCTCGGCCAGCACGCGGTCGGCCAGGCCGGCGTTGGTGCCGAGCCAGGTGTGCCAGCGCGGGCTGCGCCGGTAGCCCTCCATGCGAGGCCGCATGACGGGCCACAGCTCGACCGGCATCAACGCCTGCACGTGCGCCCAGTACTCCACGAGCCGGCGCGGTCGGCGCTCGGCGGCGCGCCGCAGCAGGTCGGTGTCGTAGGGACCCATCCGTGACCACAGCGGCATGAAGTGCGCGCGCTGGAGCACGTTGACCGAGTCGACCTGCAGCACGCCCGTGCGCTGCACGGTGCGCACCAGCGTGCGCATGGTCGGCACCGCGTGGCGGCGGTCGGCGAAGCCCTGGGCCGCCAGCGCGACCCGGCGCGCCTGCGGACGGCTCAGGCGCACGACCTCCGACATGCTCAGGGGATGTCGAGCAGCTTCTCGCGCACGGCGTACATCACGGCCTCCATGCGCGAGTGCAGCTGGAGCTTCTCGAGGATGTTGCGCACGTGGTTCTTGACGGTGTTCTCGCTGATGAAGAGCTGGCGGGCGGCGTCGCGGTTGTTCATGCCCCGCGCGACCAGCCGCAGCACCTCGAGCTCACGCTCGGTCAGCCGGGGCGTCGGCACCTGCTCGCGCTCGGCGCGCGACATCTCCTTGAACTCGTCGATGAGCTTCACGGCCATCGACGGGCTGATCAACGACTGGCCCTCGGCGACGACGCGCACTGCCTGCGCCACCTCCTCGATGGAGGAGTCCTTGAGCAGGTAGCCCGAGGCGCCGCTCTTGACCGACTCGTAGAGGTCGCCCTCCTCGTCGCTGACGGTGAGCATGATGATCTTGACGCTGGGGACCAGCTCCTTGATCTTCACGCACGCCTGCAGGCCCGAGCGCTTCGGCATGCGCACGTCGAGCAGCACGACGTCGGGCACGGTGGAGACGACGAGGTCGGTGGCGCTGATGCCGTCGCCGGCCTCGCCCACGACCTCGATGCCGGGCTCGACGCCCAGGAGCATGGTCATGCCGCGTCGGAACAGCTCCTGGTCGTCGACCACGACCACGCGCACGGGCTCGGCCTCTGGCTCAGCAGCCCCCGAGTCGCCCATGCGCTCACTATGTCACGTCGAGGGAGATCACTCCGTAGTCGTAGCCGCGGCGTCGGTAGACGACCGAGGGCTGGCGCGACTCGTGGTCGACGAAGAGGTAGAAGTCGTGCCCGACCAGCTCCATCTCGTAGAGCGCCTGCTCGAGCGTCATCGGGGTGGCCGCGTGGGTCTTCTCGCGCACCACGAGCGGCCCGTCGCCGGTCACGGTCACCGAGCCGACCTTGCGCTCGGCGGGCGCCTCGGCCCGGTCGTCGGCGTCGGCCTCCGGCGGCAGCGCCCGAGCCATCGCGTGGCCGAGCGACTCCGGGGAGCGCTGACCGCGGTGCACCTTGCGGCGGTCGGCGGCGCGGCGCATCTGCGCGGCCATCTTGTCGAGCGCGAGGTCGAGCGCGGCCATCTTGTCCTCGGCGTTGGCCTCGGCCCGCACGATCGGGCCCTTGGAGCGGGCGGTCAGCTCGATGCGCACCGTGCGCTCGGGCTCGCGAGGGCGGGCCTCCTTGGCCAGCACCACGTCGACGCGGATGATGCGGTGGTCGTGCTTCTCGAGGCGGGTGAGCTTCTCGCCCACGTGCTCTCGGAACCGCTCCGACACCTCGCAGTTGCGACTGCTGACCGTGACGTCCACCTGTGACCTCCTGCCCTCAGGCCCGGCCGACGCATCGGCCGAGGCCTGCTAGTCGGTTTGTCCGGGGCAGAGCGGACGCCCCGTGACGGGGTCGCAGCCGCTCTGCGCGATCTCCATGTGCCGACGTTAGTGGGACGGGTCAACCGCGGGAAGGCCCGGACGGGTCATCGGCACCCGCCGTCGGGTGGCTGCGACGACGGCGATCCCCCGCACCGGCACGCCGCCGACCTCGAGCGCGCGCTGCGCCTCGCGGGCGGTCGCGCCCGTCGTCAGCACGTCGTCGACGACCACCACGACCACCCGCCGGCCGGCCGCGGCACGCGCCAGCCGGTCGCGCCGCCCCGGGTGCAGCACCAGCGAACCCTCGCGGTTGCGGCGCCGACCAGCGAGGTCGAGCCCGGCCTGGTCGACCACGGCGGTGCGCTGCCGGAGCAGGCCCACGACCCGCACCGGCCCCGCGACGTTCCCCAGGCGCCTCGCGGCGCTGCCCGCCAGCCGGGCGAGCGGGTCGTGGCCGCGCGCGCGGACCACCGCCGGGCTGCTGGGGACCGGCACGAGCACGGTCGGGACCCCGGGCAGCAGCGACGGGACCACGGCGGCGGCGAGCACGCCGCCGAGCGGGCCGCGCAGGTCGTGCACCGCGTGCTCCTTGTGCGCCAGCAGCAGCGCGCGCAGCGTCGCGGCGTACTCCCCCGCCGCCCAGCAGGGCGCCAGGCCGGGCGGGGACGGGTCGGGCGCCACGGGGACGGCCGCGTCCGGCAGCGACGCCGCGCACCCGCGGCACAGCGACCGCCCGGGCCGACCGCAGCCGGCGCAGCAACCCCCGTGGAGCAGGTCCAGCCAGGCGTCGCGCAGCACGCGCCCACGCTGGCCGCTCCCGCGGCTCCGCGCCAGGGGGTCGCGGCCGCCTGTGGACGACGGCCCGACGCGGCCCCCGGAGCCACAGGCCCACGAGGACTACGGGGCGAACGTCGCGCTCGTCACCTGCGTCTGCGCCCGGCCCCAGGTGCCCTGGGTCTCGAGCTGGTAGAGGTCACCCGAGTCGGTCAGCAACCCGAGGGGCGTGCCGGAGCTCGATGACACCACCAGGGCGTCGGCCTCGCCACGGAACACGGCGTCCTCCAGGGTGGCGCGCCCGAGCGGCGAGCCGTCGACCGTGAGGAAGTCGACCCGGCTGGTGCCCGCCCCCGGGCGGGTCAGCAGCGCCAGCGTCGAGGGGTCGCGCCACCCCACGTCGACCACGTCGCCGCCCGCGCCCAGCCGCAGCACCTCGGTGCCGGCCGTGCCGGACACCGTGCCCTCCTCGCCGCGGGTGACGCCGACCACCACGGCAGCCTCGGGCCCGCCGCCGGCGTACGACGCCGCCAGCCGGCTGCCGTCGCGGGCGACGCTCAGCGCGCTCACGTCGCGCCCCGTCACCCCCGGCACGTCGAGCTCGCGCACCCGGTCGCCCTCGACCAGCAGCACCCGCGCACCGGAGGAGGTGCGGTCGAGCACCCACAGCCCGCCGAACATGTCGTACGACGGCCGCGCGAGGTCGGTGCCGGTGAGCACCTGCACGGGGTCGCCGTCGTCGAGCACCAGCGGTGAGCGCAGCAGCCGGGTGCCGCCGTCGGTGACGCCGGCGACCTGGGCGGGGTCGTCACCCACGGCCAGGCTGCGGGGCGAGAAACCGCCCTCGCCGAGCCGACCTGCGAGGTCGCGCGCGGCACCGGAGCGGAGCCGCACCAGGCGGTCCTGGCGCACGGCGAGCAGGGCGGCGTCGGGCGGACCGGCCGCGTCGAGCGCCTCGGCGCGGGTGACCGGGACGTCGATCACGCCGCCCGGCAGGGGCACCGGGGCGTCGCCCACGGACATCCGTACCCGCTGCACGCCGGGCACCTGGCCGAGGGTCCACGCCAGCTGGTCGGCCGCGCGCCGCAGCCCCGCGGGCGAGGCACGGAGCAGCTCGCGGGTCAGCGGCACCTCGGCCACCCCGCCCTCGGTGACGACCACCGACAGCTCCAGCCCCGTGCCGCGCGGGAAGGCCGAGCGGCTGACCGGCGCCAGCGTGGGTCCTGGCCCGGCCAGCAGGCCGCGCACGAGGTTGGTGGCCGACTGCTCGCCCCGCGGGACGAACACGGGGTCGGGCAGCAGCACCTGGTCGGTCTGGTCGAAGAAGTAGAGCTCGGTGCGGTCGAAGGTGCGCTCGAAGAACGAGGCCGGCACGACCAGCACGGGAGGCGGGTTGTCGATGCGCCACTGACCGTTCTCGGAGACCAGGCTGAGGTCGACGACCTCGGCACGTCCGGGGCGCCCGCCCCGCCACCCGCCGCGGGCGTCGAGACGACGCGCGTCGGCCAGGCGCACCCGGACGCCCCCGCTCGAGGGCAGCACGGTGAACGCCTCGTAGACGATGGTGCCCCGGTTGGGCTGCCAGCTCGAGCGCACCCGCTCGGAGAGGAACTGCCGGGCGACCCGCGTCGAGAGCGGGTTGGCCTGCTGGGCGGTGAGGAAGCCCGAGACGATCGACGACGGCGAGCCGTCGGTGGCCGGACCCGGCGGGCTGAAGTACGGCGCCTGCTCCGACCCGGCCGCGTCCGCTACCTCCTCGTGCCGCACCGGTCCCGACACCGGCAGCTGGGCGCACCCGGCGAGCAGCCCGAGCACCGCCGCGAGCGCGACGAGGGCGCGGCTCACCGGATCACCGCGCCCGGGTCGGCGCTGCTGCGGGGTCGGATGCGGAGGTCCTCCGGCACGAGCGGGAGCGGGCTGTGGGTGAGCCGGTCGCCGGCACGGCGCGGCAGCGTGAGCCGGAACTGGGCGCCGCCGCCGGGCGTGCCCCAGGCCTGCAGCCACCCGCCGTGGAGCCGCGCGTCCTCGAGCGCGATCGCGAGCCCCAGGCCCGTGCCGCCGGTGGTGCGGGCACGGGCGGGGTCGGCGCGCCAGAACCGGTTGAAGACCATCGCCGACTGCCCGGGCTGGAGCCCGACGCCGTGGTCGCGCACGGTGAGGGCGCTGCCCTGCTCGCTGCTGGCCAGGCGGATCACCACGCCCTCCTCGTCGGCGTGGTCGATGGCGTTGGTGACGAGGTTGCGCACGATCCGCTCGAGCCGGCGGGGGTCGGCCTCCACGAGGTAGGCACCGGTGTCGGCGACGCGCACCGCGACACCGCGCTGCCGCGCCATCGGCGCGGTGCTGGTGACCACGCGGTGCACCACGTCGGCGAGGTTGACGTCCTCGAGCTCCAGCACCGCCGCGCCGGCGTCGAACCGGCTGATCTCCAGCAGGTCAGCGAGCAGGTTCTCGAAGCGGTCGAGCTCGGTCTGCAGCAGCTCGGCGGCGCGCGCCGTCACCGGGTCGAAGTCGCCGCGGGCGTCGTGCAGCACGTCGCCCGCCATGCGCACGGTCGTCAGGGGGGTGCGGAGCTCGTGGGAGACGTCGGAGACGAAGGTGCGCTGCACCCGGGAGAGGTCGGTCAGCTTGCGGATCTGCGACTGCAACGCCTCGGCCATCTGGTTGAACGACCCCGCCAGGCGGGCGATGTCGTCCTCGCCGGCCACCTGCATCCGCTCCTCGAGCCGACCGGAGGCGATCCGCTCCGCGACCCGTCGGGCGAGCCGCACCGGTGTGATCACCTGCCGGGTCACCAGCAGCGCCACCCCGGCCACCAGCACCAGCAGCAGCGCACCGGCCGTGACCAGCACGCTGCGCAGGAGCAGCAGCGTCCGCTGCTCCTCGCCCATCGGGAAGAGGTAGTAGAGCGCGTAGGTGCCGCCGTCGGACGGCAGCACCACCGTGGAGCCCACGGCGACGCCCGGCTGGTCGGACGGCGCGTCGGAGCCGGCGTACCCGACCTCGGTGAAGGTCCAGTCGAGCCCGCCCCGGCCCTCGACCGCGGCCTCGCGCAGGTCGTCGGGCACGCTCGCGGGATCGACGAGCGGGGTGGTGCGTACGCCCGCCGAGCGGGCACCCTCGCCCACCGGGCCCTCGACGACGACCTCGAAGCCCTTGGCGTCGCCCCGGGCGACGAGGGTCTCGACGAGGAGCCGCAGCTGGGTCTCGGGGTCGGTGTCGGTGCCGCCCGCCGAGCCGAGCCGCTCGCGCACGATGGCGGTCTCGCTGCGGGCCTCGGCCAGCGCGGCGTCGACGCGCCCCTGCACCAGGCCGTCGGCGAGCTGGCGCATCACCAGCCAGCCGACGGAGCCCACCACGAGGGCGCTGAGCACCACGATGGTGACGACGACGCGCGTGCGCAGCGAGCGGCGCCAGAAGCCGACGGCGCGCCCGCCCAGGTGCGCCGCGTGCCGGGCCAGGTCAGCCGGCCGCGGCGGCGTCATCGGTGACCCCGGCCTTGTAGCCGACGCCCCGGACGGTCACCACGATCGTGGGGTTCTCCGGGTCGGCCTCGATCTTGGCCCGCAGCCGCTGCACGTGGACGTTGACCAGCCGGGTGTCGGCGGCGTGGCGGTAGCCCCAGACCTGCTCGAGCAGCACCTCGCGGGTGAAGACCTTGCGCGGGCTCTGCGCCAGGCAGGCCAGCAGGTCGAACTCGAGCGGCGTCAGGGCGATCGGCTCGCCCTCGCGCGTGACCTCGTGGCCGGCGACGTCGATGAGCAGGTCGCCGATGCGCAGCTCCTCGGGAGCCGGGAGCTCCGAGCGGCGCACACGAGCCCGGATGCGGGCGATGAGCTCCTTGGGCTTGAAGGGCTTCGCGACGTAGTCGTCGGCCCCCGACTCCAGCCCCTCGACGACGTCGACGGTGTCGCTGCGCGCGGTGAGCATGACGATCGGCACGCCCGACTCCGCACGGATCAGCCGGCACACGTCGACGCCGTCGAGGCCCGGCAGCATCAGGTCGAGCAGGACGACGTCGGGGCGGAAGGAGCGGAACTCGGGCAGGGCCTGGTCACCGTGGTTGACCACGTGGCACTCGAAGCCCTCGTTGCGCAGCACGAGCGTGAGCATCTCCGCGAGCGCGACGTCGTCGTCGACGACGAGCACCCGTGGTCGCTCCCCGACCTCCTGCTGCACCACGCCCGGTCCCGCTCCTCTCGCTCAGTACCGGTAGGCGTCGGTCTTGTAGGGCCCCTCGACGGGCAGCCCGAGGTACGCCGCCTGGTCCTCGCTCAGCGTGGTGAGGTTGACGCCGAGGCTCTTGAGGTGCAGCCGGGCGACCTCCTCGTCGAGGTGCTTGGGCAGCACGTAGACGCCGGTGGGGTACTGCTCGGTCTTGGTGAACAGCTCGATCTGCGCCAGCACCTGGTTGGTGAAGGAGTTCGACATCACGAACGACGGGTGGCCGGTCGCGTTGCCGAGGTTCATCAGCCGGCCCTCGGAGAGCACGATGATCGCCTTGCTCTGGCCGTCGGCACCCTCGGGGAAGGTCCACAGGTCGACCTGGGGCTTGATGTTGGTGCGGGTGGCGACACCCTCGGCCTCGAGGCCCGCCATGTCGATCTCGTTGTCGAAGTGGCCGATGTTGGCGACGATCGCGTTGTGCTTCATCGACCGCATGTGGTCGAGCGTGACCACGTCGCGGTTGCCGGTGGCGGTGACGACGATGTCGGCCTGCGCCAGGGCGTTCTCGAGGGTGTCGACCTGGTAGCCGTCCATCGCGGCCTGGAGCGCGCAGATGGGGTCGATCTCGGTGACGATGACGCGGGCGCCCTGGCCGCGCAGCGACTCCGCGGAGCCCTTGCCGACGTCGCCGTAGCCGCAGACGACCGCGACCTTGCCGCCGATGAGCACGTCGGTGGCGCGGTTGATGCCGTCGACCAGCGAGTGGCGGCAGCCGTACTTGTTGTCGAACTTGCTCTTGGTGACCGAGTCGTTGACGTTGATGGCCGGGAAGAGCAGCTTGCCGTCGCGCATCATCTCGTAGAGACGGTGCACGCCGGTGGTGGTCTCCTCGGTGACGCCCTTGACCGAGTTGGCGATCGGCGTCCAGTGGTCGGCGTCCTTCTCGAGCTGCGCGACCAGGGCCTCGAAGATGATCCGCTGCTCGGTCGAGGTGGCGGTGGCCGGGTCGGGCGCCTCGCCGGTCTTCTCGGCCTGCACGCCGAGGTGCAGCAGCAGGGTGGCGTCGCCACCGTCGTCGAGGATCATGTTGGGCAGCTCGCCGGCGGGCCAGTCGAGGATCTGCTGGGTGCACTCCCAGTACTCCTGCAGGCTCTCGCCCTTCCAGGCGAAGACGGGGACGCCCTTCGGGTCCTCGGGGGTGCCCTCGGGGCCGACGACGACCGCGGCTGCGGCGTGGTCCTGCGTGGAGAAGATGTTGCACGACGCCCAGCGCACGTCGGCGCCGAGCTCGACCAGGGTCTCGATGAGCACCGCGGTCTGGATCGTCATGTGCAGCGAGCCCGCGATCCGGGCGCCGGCGAGCGGCTTGTCGGCGCCGTAGCGCTCGCGCATCGCCATCAGGCCGGGCATCTCGACCTCGGCCAGCTTGATCTCGTTGCGGCCGTAGTCGGCCAGGGACAGGTCGGCAACCTGGAAGTCCATGCAGCATCCTCGTCAGATCTCGAGGGCGTCGCGTGACGCCCGCAAAGGGTGGTGGGTTCGGGGGCAGCGCGCCGTCGTGGGAGGCCGTCTGCCCGCGTCAGACCACGATCTCGTGCGAAAGGCGCGTCGCCACTGTAGTCGACGCATGCCACCCGGCCCGAATCGCTGAGCAGGCTCAGGCACCGAGGCCGACCTGCAGGTACGCCGCGGCGTACGTGCCCGTGGACAGCAGCGCGGCGTAGCGGGCCACCTCGGTCGGAGCCTCGGCCGAGATCCGCTCGACGCGGACGCCGCGGTCGCGCGCCACGCGGGCCAGGTGCGAGGCGGTCGCCTCGCAGACGGGGTCGTCGGTCTCGTCCTCGAGCAGCACCAACGAGGGCCGCTCCTGGGGCTCGCCGCTGGCGTAGGGGTCGGCGAAGACGTCGGCCGGCGCGGTGGCCTCGAGCACGGCGAGGACCTGGTCGGCGTCGCCCGCGATCGCGTTGCGGCCGGTCGCCCGACGCACGGACTCGGCGACCCGGCGGGCGGCGCGCGCGGCGAGCACCGTGCCGCCCCAGAACACCGGGTTGGTCTCGGCGATGCCGATGGCGAGGATCTTGGCGGGGTTCACCGCCATGTCGTGGTGGGGGCTGCACGAGACCGCGACGGCGTCGAGGGCGTCGGCGACCACGTCGGGGTCGGTGCGCGGGCCGAGGTGCAGCCGGTCGAGCAGGTCGAGCACCGAGACGGCGACGGCGAGCTGGTCGCCGGTCGCGCTCGGCAGGACGGTGGTGTGGCGCCCGGCGGCGTGCTGGGCCACCAGCGACTCCGCCGGCGCGGCCACCACGGTGGGGCAACCCCGACGACCGGCCTCGGCCACCGCGGCGGCCGACGACTGGTCGTCGCCGTGCGGCGCGAGCACGACCACGAGGTCGAGGCTGCCCGCCCACCCGGGCAGGCCCCGGCCGGGCCAGGCGACGAACGGGACCGGGCAGACCGGCTCGAGCACCGCCCGCAGCAGCCGCGAGTCGGGGCCGGCGGCCAGCACGGCACGCGGCTGCCAGTCGGCGAGCCGATCAGCTGCGGCCTCGAGCGCCTCGGCGACGGCGACCGTTTCGCGGCGCACCCGGGCGCCGCTCTCGGCGAGGTGGCGCAGCCGGGCGTCGGCGCGCGCCAGCGCCGACGGGTCGTCGAGCAGGCCGTCCTCGAAGCTCATGGTCGGGAGGTCTCCGGGTCTCGTGCGCTCAGGCCGGCTGGCGCGCCTCGGTGACCAGCAGCACCGGGATGTCGTCGCGGACGGGGTAGGCCCGGCCGCAGGCCGCGCACACGAGCTCCTCGGCCTGCTCGTCGACCGCCAGGGCACCGTGGCACGCCGGGCAGCAGACCAGGTCGAGCAGTCGGGGGTCGAGGTTCATGCTGGCCTCCTGGCCGGTCGGGGGTCAGGCCCGTCGGATCACGGCGAGCACGTCGTCGCGGACCCGCTCCATGGTGGCGGCGTCGCGGCCCTCGGCGTTGAGCCGCAGCAGCGGCTCGGTGTTCGACGCCCGCACATTGAACCACCAGTCGTCGTGGGTGACCGTGAGCCCGTCGAGGCGGTCGACCTCCACCCCGTCGCGGTGGCCCCAGGTGTCCTCGAGCTCGGCGACCACCGCCGCCTGGTCGGCGACCTCGGAGTTGATCTCGCCGCTGGCGACGTGGCGCGCCCACGGCGCGAGCACCGAAGACAGCGGGACCTCCGACTCGGCCAGCGCTGCCAGCGCGTGCAGCGCCGCGAGCATGCCGGAGTCGGCCCGCCAGAAGTCGCGGAAGTAGAAGTGCCCGGAGTGCTCGCCGCCGAAGACCGCACCCGTGCGGGCCATCTCGGCCTTGATGAAGGAGTGGCCGACCCGGGTGCGCACCGGGGTGCCGCCCTGCTCCACGACGATCTCGGGCACCGCCCGGGAGGTGATGACGTTGTGGATGATGGTGGCGCCGGGCTCCTTGGCCAGCTCGCGCGCCGCGATCAGCGCCGTCAACGTGCTGGGGCTGACGAGCTCGGCCCGCTCGTCGACGAGGAAGCAGCGGTCGGCGTCACCGTCGAAGGCCAGGCCGATGTCGGCCCCGTGCTTGGTGACGGCCGCCTGCAGGTCGACCAGCGTGGTCGGGTCGATCGGGTTGGCCTCGTGGTTCGGGAAGGTGCCGTCGAGCTCGTGGTAGAGCGGCACGACGTCGAGGTCGAGCCGCCCCAGCACGGCCGGCGAGGTGAGGCCCGCCATGCCGTTGCCGGCGTCGACGACGACCCTGAGCCGACGCCCGCGCACGGGCGCCAGCGAGACCAGGTGCGCGGCGTAGTCGTCGAGCACGTCGCGCTCGTCGACGCGACCGGGAGTCTCGGCGACGTACGCCTCCCCCGCGGCGACGCGGTCACGGATGTCGAGCAGGCCGGTCTCGGCCCCGATCGGGGCCGCACCCGCGCGGCACAGCTTGATGCCGTTGTACGCCGCCGGGTTGTGGCTGGCGGTGAACATCGCGCCGGCACGGTCGAGCCGCCCCGCCGCGAAGTAGAGCTGGTCGGTGCTGGCGAGGCCGATGAGCGTGACGTCGGCCCCCGCCTCGGCCGCCCCCTCCGCGAACGCGCGCGCCATGCCGGGCGACGACGGGCGCATGTCGTGGCCGACCACGACCTCGGGGGCAGCGGTGACGACGGCGAAGGCGTTGCCGACGGCGTGCGCGAGGGTCTCGTCGACCTGGTCGCCGACCAGGCCCCTCACGTCGTAGGCCTTGAAGACCTGCTGCAGGTTGGCGACGTCGGTGGTGCGGCTCGGCGTGCTCACGGTCGTGAGCCTAGAAGAGCCTCAGCCGTCGTGGCGCAGCGACTGCAGGTGGCCGCGGCGCACGCCCGGTCGCACCGTGACGGGCGGCTCGGGGGCCGGGGCCACGACGCGCGGCGCCGCCGCCTCGCGCACGGCGTCGGCCAGGGCGAGCAGGTCGTCGGAGGTCGGCCCGGACCGGTCGTCGACCGCAAGCCGCATCACCTCCCAGCCGCGCGGCGCCGAGAGGCGCTGGGCGTGGGCGTCGCACAGGTCGTAGGCGTGCGGCTCGGCGAACGTCGCGAGCGGGCCCACGACCGCGGTGGAGTCGGCGTAGACGTAGGTGAGCGTCGTCGTGGCCGGCGCGGAGCACGCGGTGCGCGAGCAGCGACGGGAGAGTGGCACGGCCGCGACGCTACCCGCTGCCGGACCCCGCGGGTCGTAGGCTCGCCCGGTGCAGCACGGCGTGGATGGACCTCCCTCGGCCCCGCGACGCGACCGCCGGGGCCGCGGGGCCCGGGGGCCGGCGTACGGCCGGCGGGTGCCCGCGGCGCGGACGCGACGCGAGCGCTTCGACCGGCTGGCGCTCGACGTGCTCGACGACCTCGCCGACCGGGGTCCCGAGGTGCTCGGCGCCGTGGAGCTGGCCGTCGAGGAGTGCCCCGTGGTGCCACCGACGTGGGGCGCCCCGCGCGTGCCGCTGGCCACGATGGTGCCCTCGACCCCCACCGCTGCGCCGCGGCTCGTGCTCTTCCGCCGACCGCTGGAGCAGCGCGCCGACGACGCCGGCGACCTCGCGGCCCTGGTGCTGACCGTGGTCGTCGAGCAGCTCGCCGACTACCTCGGTCTCCCCGGGGAGGACCTGCACCCCGACTACGAGCCACCGGACTGACGCACCGCGGGGGCCGCCACCCCCGCCGCGCACCGCGCCCGGCGGCTCGCGGTCGTCAGACCGCGCGCTTCTTCAGCTTGCGCCGCTCGCGCTCGGAGAGCCCGCCCCAGATGCCGAAGCGCTCGTCGTTGCCCAGGGCGTACTCCAGGCACTCCTGACGCACCTCGCAGGTGAGGCAGACCTTCTTGGCCTCGCGGGTGGACCCGCCCTTCTCCGGGAAGAACGCCTCGGGGTCGGTCTGCGCGCACAAGCCGCGCTCCTGCCACCCCAGGCCCTCGTCGCCGTCGTTCTCCAACACGTACAGCTCGTGCATCGCCATGTGTTCGCCCTCTCGACCCTGCGATCCTGACGGACCGCGTGTGAACCACACTGCTGTGATTACATGCCTGTCGTGCACGGCCCGTCAAGCCGAACGGTGGTATTGGGGAGGGCTGGTACACACTGTGGTCCATGTCCGAGCCGGAGACCGACGCGACGTCCCCTTCGTCCCAGACGTCCCACGATCGCCTTGACTGGCGAGCCGCGTGGGAGGAGGTCGGGGGTCCTCCGCGCACCGTGACCGTGCTCAGCGGCGGGGTCGGAGGGGCCCGGTTCCTCACCGGTCTGCTCCGGCTGGTGCGCGACACGCCGGGCTGGGAGCCCGAGGTCACCGTCGTCGCCAACACCGCCGACGACATCTGGCTGCACGGGCTCAAGGTCTGCCCCGACCTCGACACCGTGATGTACACGCTCGGTGGCGGCCATGACGAGGAGCGCGGCTGGGGCCGCCTCGACGAGACCTGGCACGCCAAGGAGGAGCTCGCGGCGTACGGCGTGGAGCCCACCTGGTTCGGCCTGGGTGACCGTGACCTCGCGACCCACCTGGTGCGCACCCAGATGCTCGAGGCGGGCTACCCGCTCTCCCAGGTGACCGAGGCGCTGTGCCGGCGCTGGCAGCCCGGCGTCCGGCTGGTGCCGATGAGCGACGACCGGGTGGAGACCCACGTCGTGGTCGACGACCCCGAGACCGGCGAGCGCCGAGCCGTGCACTTCCAGGAGTACTGGGTGCGCCACCACGCCGAGGTCACCGCGCACGCCGTCGCGGCCGTGGGCCTCGAGGACGCGGTGCCGGCGCCCGGCGTGCTCGCGGCGGTCGGCGAGAGCGACCTCGTGCTGGTGCCGCCGTCGAACCCCGTGGTGTCCCTCGGTCCGGTCCTCGGCGTCAAGGGCGTGCGCGCCGCGCTGGCGGCCGCGCGCGGACCCGTGGTCGGGGTCTCGGGCATCGTCGGGGGCGACCACGTGCGCGGCATGGCCCGCCAGCTCCTCCCCCTGGTCGGCGTCGAGGTCTCGGCGGCGGCGGTGGCCGCCCACTACGGCGCCCGGGGTCGGCGGACCCGCGACGACGCCCTGGGCTTCCTCGACGGGTGGCTGGTCGACACCGTCGACGCCGCGGCGGTGGAGCCGCTCGCGTCGCAGGGCGTGAGCGCCCGCGCGGTGCCGCTGTGGATGACCGACCCCGGCACGACGGCGACGATGGCGGCCGAGGCGCTCGACCTCGCCGGCCGGCAGCACCCCGCGCGCACGACCGGCGGCCGGTGAGCGGCCGCCTCGAGGCGTGGCCGGTCGAGGGCGTGGGCGAGGTCGTCGAGGGCACCGACTTGGCCGACCTGCTCACCGGGACCGACCTGCGCGACGGCGACGTGGTGCTCGTGACCTCGAAGGTCGTCGCCAAGGCCGAGGGTCAGGTGCTCGCCCTCGACCGCGACGCCGCCGTGGCGCGCGAGACCGTGCGGGTGGTGGCGCGGCGCGGCGGCACCCGCGTGGTGGAGAACCACCTCGGCCTGGTCATGGCGGCCGGCGGTGTCGACTCCTCCAACGTGGCCCCCGGTTACGTCGTGCTGCTCCCCCGCGACCCGGACGCCTCGGCACGCCGGCTGCGTGAGGACCTCCTCGCGCGGCGCGGGGTCGACGTGGCCGTGGTGGTGACCGACACCGTGGGCCGCGCGTGGCGGCACGGCCAGACCGACCTCGCCCTCGGCGCGGCCGGCATCGACCCCGTCGGGGCGGTGCCCGACACGGACGCCTACGGGAACCCCCTGGTGGTGACCGCTCCGGCGCTGGTCGACGAGCTCGCCGGGCTGGCCGAGCTCGTCACCGGGAAGACCGGCGGACGGCCGCTCAGCGTCGTGCGGGGCCTCGGCGACCGGCTGCGTCCCCCGGGTGACCACGGGCCGGGGGCCCGGGCGCTCGTGCGCCCGCGCGAGCTCGACATGTTCGCCCTCGGGGCGCGGGAGGCGGTGCTCGCCGCCCTCGCGGACGACGCCGCTGACTGCTTCGGCAGCGCGGCGCCGGCGGACGAGGTCGTCGCGCACCTCGCGGCGCTCGGGCACCGTGCCCGCGTCGTCGGCACCGAGGTGGAGGTCGGCGTCGACGACGCCGTCGCGCGAGAACGCGTCCGCCTCGCGGCCCACGCCCTGTCCTGGCGGGTCGTGGCGCGCAGCCACGGCGAGGTGCTCGGGCTGGCGCCGCGCGGGGTCTGAACCTCAGGTCAGGTCGCCGCGCCCGGTGCGCTTGAGCTCCTCGACGAGCGCCTTGACGTCCTGCGCCCGCTCGGTGGTGGTGACCAGCACGGCGTCGCCGGTGTCGACCACGACGACGTCGTCGAGACCGACGACGCCCACGAGGCGGCGTCCGCCCGGCACCACGAGACCGCTGCTGTCGTGGCCGACCACGTGGGCGGGGTCACCCAGCACGCGCAGGCCGGGCTCGCGGCCCTGCAGGTCGGCGAGGGCGGCGAAGTCGCCGAGGTCCTCCCAGGCGAAGGGCCCCGGCACCATCGCGACGTGCCCGGCGGCGGCCGCGGGCTCGGCGACCGCGTGGTCGATGGCGATGCGTCGCAGGCCCGGCCAACGACGCTCGAGCGACGAGGGGTCGGCGGCGACCGCCCGCAGCCCCTCCGCGAGGTCGGGGTGCTGCCCGGCGAGCAGGTCGAGCAGCCGGGTGGCGCCGACGAGGAACATGCCGGCGTTCCAGCGGTACTCGCCCGAGGCGACGTACGCCGCCGCCCTGGCCGCGTCGGGCTTCTCCACGAACTCGCGCACCGCGAGCGCGGTCGCGAACCCGTCGAGCGGTGCGCCGCCGGCGACGTAGCCGAAGGCGGTGGACGGTCCCGTCGGCTCGATGCCGATCGTCACGAGCCGCCCGGTCGCGGCCACGGCGGCCGCCTCGCGCACCGCGTCGCGGAACTCGTCGGTCTGCAGCACCACGTGGTCGGCGGCGAAGCTGCCGATGATCGCGTCGGGGTGCTCGCGCTCGAGCACCGCGGCCGCCCACCCGATGGCCGCCATCGAGTCGCGCGGGGCCGGCTCGGCGAGCACCCGCGGCACGCCCGGCAGCTGGCGGCGCACGGCGCGCTCGTGCGCCGCCCCGGTGACGACGACGACCCGGTCGCCGACGAGAGGCTGCAGCCGGTCGACGGTGCCCTGGAGCAGGGTGCGCCCGGCACCGGTGAGGTCGAGCAGGAACTTGGGCCGCTGGGCGCGCGACAGCGGCCACAGCCGCGTGCCGGCGCCTCCGGCGGGGACCACGGCCCACAGCCGTGGCAGGACGTCGTCGCTCACGCGCCGGATCCTGTCACGGGGCTTGTCACGGGGCTAACCTCGACCGCGATGACCACTGCCACTCCTCGGACCCTGGCCCAGCTGCTCGAGCGGAGGCTGCGCGACCAGCCCGGCTCCCCGCTGGTCACCTACTACGACGACGCGACCGGCGAGCGCACCGAGCTGTCCGTCACCAGCTGGGCCAACTGGGTCGCCAAGCACGCCAACCTCTTCCGCGACGAGCTCGACCTCGACGACGACGCCACCGTGCTCGTCGACCTGCCGTCGCACTGGCTCGTGCCCGTGCTGCTCGGCGGAGCGTGGGCAGCCGGGCTGGCGGTGACGACCGACCCCCGCACCACCCACGACCTCGTGGTGACCGACGTCGCCCGTGCCGCACGGCACGCCGCCGGCCCCGTGCCGGTGCTGGCGTGCTCGCTGCACCCCTTCGCCCTGCCGAGCCCCGAGCCGCTCCCGGCGGGCGTCGCCGACCACGGGCACCTGTGGCCAGGCCAGAGCGACGTCCACGTCGCCGTGGTGCCCCCCACCGGCGACGAGACGGCCTGGCGTGGCCCCGAGGGCGAGGCCACCCTGGCCGAGCTGCTGACCGCCGCGGCGGCGTACGGCGAGCAGACCCGCGACCGCCTGCTGACGACGGCCCACCCCGCGAGCGAGCGAGGCGTGCCCGGCCTGCTCGTGCCGCTGCTGGGGGGCTCGGTCGTCTACGTGCGCCACGGCGCGGGCCCCCTCGAGGCCCGCGCCGCGCAGGAGGCGGTCACCCGGACCGCCCCGGCCTAGTCAGCCGCCGAGCGACCAGCCCGCCAGGGTCCGGCCGAGGTAGCGGGCCTTCGCCAGCCCGGACGCCGAGCCGGGCAGCACCAGCAGCCGACCAGAGCTGCGCTCCTTGACCACGAGGTCGTCGCGCCCGTCACCGTCGACGTCACCGAGCCCGGCCACCTGGTCGTAGGCCGTCAGGCTCGGGACGCCCCGGTCGCCGGCCGGCACGAACGAGCCGCCCCTGCTGGTGAGGTTCTGCTTCGCGACGGTCGGTCGCCACGAACCGATCCCGACCCGGTTGAACGTGCGCAGCGCCGCGGGCGCGGTGACCGGTGCGTAGGTGCCGGTGCGGCCGTTGCCCGGGAAGATCCGCATCGGCCCGGTCGCCGTCGACCCGGCGAGGTCGGGGCGCTCGTCGCCCGTGAGGTCGCCGACGGCCGCGAGGCGGGTGATGCTGCGCCAGCCCGTGCTCATGGTCACCGCGGCCTCGAAGCGGCCCGACCCGTTGCCCGCACGGAGCAGCAACCGGTCGC
Source organism: Nocardioides marmoraquaticus (assembly GCF_054777915.1). Taxonomy (NCBI): domain Bacteria; kingdom Bacillati; phylum Actinomycetota; class Actinomycetes; order Propionibacteriales; family Nocardioidaceae; genus Nocardioides; species Nocardioides marmoraquaticus. The sequence continues at coordinate 24,579 of NZ_BAAHAA010000028.1, forward strand.
CCTCGCGCACGACGAGGTCGCCGTGCCCGTCGCGGTCCCAGTCGCCGACCGAGAGCACCTGGCTGCCACTGGGCACGACGACGTTGGTCGGCACGGGGGCGGGCGTGGCGGGCGCGCCGTTGTGCGCCGCCACCACCAGGTCGTCGCCGGAGACCGCCACGACGTCGCCCGCGGCGCTCCCGGTGAGCTGCCCCACCCCGGGGAGCCGCAGCCCCGCAGGCGTCACGAGCGCCGTGCCGGCCGCCGCGAGCGCGGGCTTCTTCGTGCCGGCGAGCACCCGGGCGGCGGTCCCGTCGAAGGCGAGCACGTCGGCGATGCCGTCACCGCTGAGGTCGCCGGCCGCGCCGGGCGCGGCGCCGACGGCGACGGCACCGGTCGGCCGCACGCTGTGCACCCGGGACCCGAGCCTGGTGGCCGTGGTGCGGTAGACGTCGACGCGCCCGGACGCGAGCCCGACCACCTCGGGCCGACCGTCTCCGTCGAGGTCGCCGGCGACCGCGGCCGCCTGGTGCGACCAGCTCTGCGCGAGGACCGGACCGCGGACGAAGCTGCCCGCGCCACGACCGAACCACACGACCAGCTGGGAGCGGCCGTTGCGGACGAGCAGGTCGCCTCGCCGGTCGCCGTTCCAGTCGCCCGCCGAGGCCACGGAACGGGCGTCGGGGAAGGTCGGTGAGACGGCGGTGCCGCGGGCGGCCACCCGGCCGTCCCCGGTGCCGGCGTGCAGCCGCAGGTCGCCGCCCCGGTCACGCGCCACGACGTCACCCAGGCCGTCGCCGGTCAGGTCGCCGGCCGCCGCGAGCAGGTCGGTGCGCGACCATCCGCCCACCGTCCGCACCACGGTGTCGAACGCCGTGGTCGATCCCGCGGTCGGCTGCAGCTCGACGGTGCCGTCGGGCCGGACCAGCACGACGTCGGCGCCCGTACGACCGACCAGGCTGCGGGTGTCAGGGAAGTCCAGGCCGGTCGGCTGCTTGCTCCACGTCCGCAGGCTCTGCGTCGGCGAGGTCATGGCCGCCAGCGGCGGACCACTGACGGGGGCCGGGGTCGGCGTCGGGGTCGGCGTCGGCGTCGGGGTGGGCTTGGGCGCTGTCGCCGCGCCGTTCTGCAGCCGCGTCGCGGCGGTACGGACCTCGCCGAGCCTGGCGTAGAGGTAGCGGCCGGGGCAGGCGGTGCTGCCCGCGTCCCGGTGGCCGTTGATGCCCTGGAAGGTGCGACTGCCCAGCCGGATGCCGGTGGCGTTCGCCTTGACCCCGGCGAGGGACAGCTTCCACGCGAAGAGCCGCGAGTAGGCGTCGACGACGGCCTGCGGCGGTGCGACGACGTCGAAGTTGCCGATGGCCGACATCGCGAACGAGGAGGAGTTGTAGCCCGAGGTGTGCGCACCCACGACGGCACGGTCGACGCCGCCGTAGCGGCCCTCCCAGATCTTGCCGAAACGGTCGACGAGGAAGTTGTAGCCGATGTCGGACCAGCCGCGGGCCTGGGTGTGGTACGCGTAGATGCCGCGGATCAGGCTCGGCACCGAGGCCTCGCTGTAGGTGTTGGCGTTGACCGTGTGGTGGATGAAGCCGGTCCTGACCGTCCCGTAGCTCGGCTTGCCGTCGCGCAGCCGCTCGTCGGCTCCCCACTGGGCCCGCGAGAAGATCGTCGGCTTGGCCACCGAGCGTGCGGCGCTGAGCGTGACGGTGTCGTCGGCCGGCGCGGCAGCCTGGCCCCCGTCCCTTGGTGCACCCTCGGAGGCCCCGTCCACGGAGGCACCGTCCTCGCCGGCACTGTCATCGGCATTGTCACCGGCGGCCGGCACGCCCGGCTCGAGCGCGGGCTGCTGGGTGGCGGAGCCGGTGTCGCCCGGGTCGACCACGGCGAGCGCGAGGTCGGTCGGCGCCGAGCCGTCGTCGGTCGCGGCGCGGACCTGCACCTGGTCGACGTCACCCACCACGACCGGCTCGGTGCCCGCCCGCTCCTGGGCACGCGTCTCCTCCGCGGCGTCCGGACCGTGGTCGTCGTGGTACTCCACCGGCGCCCAGCCGGTCCACGTGCCGTCCGTCTCGGTGCGGACCTGCACCGTGATCTCGTCCTCCGCGTACTCGTCGGCGGCGCGGGCGTCGTCCCACGTCACGCCGACGGTGGCGAAGCCCTCGACCGCAGCCGGGTCCGACTGCGCGACGACGCGGCGGCCGTCGATGGTCGGGCTGGCGCTGGGGGCAGGCGTGCGCCCGGCACGGGGGCTCGGGTCCTGCGTCGGGTCCTGTGTCGGGGTCGGCGCCTGGGTCGGCGCCTGGGTCGGCGCCTGGGTCGGCTGCTTCGTCGGCTGCTGCTGACGCGCACCCGGTGCGACCTCCTCGACCGCGACCTCGCGCACCGTGGGCTTCGCGGGCTCGGTCGCGACGACCGCCTCCCGCGTCTCGCTTCCCGGTGCGGGCTGTGGCACCACCGCCGACGCACCGGTGCCGGGCGTCGGCACGATGTCGAGGGTCCGGACACCCGCGGCCGAGGCCGCCACGGCCAGGACGACGGCGGTCACCAGTGATTGCTGGCAGACCGTGACGTAGCGGGCACGACTGAGGCGCATGGGTGGGACTCCGAGGGGGTGCGGGGGAAGTTCAAATCACACGAGTAACCAATATTCACATTGGTTTCAGGTGCGCCCGCAACCTGAATGCGCTAATTACATTCCTGTATTTCTGCGCATTCTTTTAATTCCACCTCTGTCATTTCACGCCCACGAGGAACAACGCTCAGACGTCGGCGCCGATCTCCTCGTCGGCCTCCTCGTTGTTGTCCGGGTCCTCGTAGTGCAGGAAGCGGATGCCGTCCTCGGTGGGGCCGTCGAAGGTCAGCTGCCCCTTCTCGAGCACCAGCACCCGGTCGCACATGGCGCGCACCGAGGCCGTCGCGTGGCTGACGTAGAAGATGGTCGCCCCGTCGGCGCGGATCTGCTGCATCCGCTCCATGCACTTGCGCCGGAACGGTCGGTCCCCCACGGCGAGCACCTCGTCGGCCAGGAAGATGTCGGCGTCGACGTGCACGGCGATCGAGAACCCGAGCCGGGCGTACATGCCGGAGGAGTAGTGCGAGACCGGGGTGTCGAGGAACTTGCCCAGGCCCGCGAACTCGACGATGTCGTCGAACTTGCGGCGGGTCTCCTTCTCGCCCATGCCCAGGATGGCGCCGTTGAGGAAGAGGTTCTCGCGACCGGTGAGCTGTGGGTGGAAACCGGCCCCCGTCGCGATCAGGCCGGCGATGCGACCCCGCGTGCGCAGCACACCCTCGTCGGGCCGCATGACGCCGTTGATCAGCTTGAGCAACGTGCTCTTGCCGGAGCCGTTGAGCCCCATCAGGCCGATGGACTCACCCTGCTCCACCGAGAAGCTCACATCGTCGACGGCCGTGAACTTCTCCCGCAGGGGGAGCCGCTTGGCCTTCGCCACCGCCATCTGCTTCAGGCCGCGGTGGTACTGCATCGTGAACTGCTTGGTGACGTGGTCGACGTCGATGGACACGGCCATGGCTCAGAGTCGCTCCGGGAAGGTGTTCTCGACCCGCGAGAAGAACCGCTGGGCCAGCACGAGCAGGACCAGCGAGATGGCCAGGGTGATCAGGCCGCGGGTCCACATGTCGGGCGGGAAGGACGTCGACATCCGGGCCTGCTCGGCCGGGGTCTGCAGGGGGTACCACAAGAAGCGCTGCATCAGGATGACCGACTGCGCGACGGGGTTGGCCAGGTAGATCTCGTAGGCCACGGGGTGGGTGTCGGCGTAGCGGTAGATGCGCTCGAAGGGATAGATCATCGGCACCAGGAAGTGCATGAACTGCATGATCGTGCCGACGATGTTCTGGAAGTCGCGGGCGAAGACGTTGATGGCGGAGAAGAACAGTGCCAGCGACATGCCGAAAACGACGATGATCGAGATGCCGAGCAGCCCGGCGGCCACCGCGACCAGGCTGGGCGACCACCCGATGACGAGGCAGGCCACGACGAGCACCAGCAGCTGGGGCGCGGTGTGGTAGGCCGCGGTCACCATCGCCGCCACCGGGAACACCTCGCGCGGCATCCGCATCTTCTTGATCAGGACGCGGTTGTTCCAGATCGAGCGGGTGCCGCCGTTCCAGGTCTCGGCGAAGTAGTGCACCACGACCATGCCGGCGAAGAGGTGGATCGCGAAGTAGGGAACGTCGCGGTGCAGGTTGAGCAGGACCCCGATGGCGAAGTAGTAGACGAGGAAGCGCAGCGCCGGCTGCACGTAGGACCACAGCAGGCCGAGCAGCGACGCGGCGTACATCTGCGCCAGCTGGCGCCGCACGATGAGCCGCAGCAGGTAGGGCTGGGCCAGCACCTGCTTGAGCCCGCCCTGCGGGGCGGGGGCGACGAGCTCGGCCTCGACCAGCCGTTCGCGCCGCTCCCCCGCCGCCTCCACCACGGGCATCGCGTCAGCGTCGCGCCGCGCCCGCCGTCGAGCCCGTGCCCGCCGACGCCGACGACGACGCTCGTCGACCTCCCCGGAGTCGGGGTCGGCCCCGGCTCCGGAGTCGCGCTCGGCGGCCCCCGAGGGGCCGGGCTGGGTGTCCTGCTCTGTCATGGCTCGTCTCAGTCCTGGTTCGGGGCCTTCGGCAGGGCGCCGGGACCGACGCGGTCCTCGAGACCGTCGAAGGTCTCCTTCCAGGTCTCCGCGGACACGAGCTCGGGCAGCGCCTGCTTGTAGCGCTCGGAGAGCGCGGGCCACTCGGAGAGCAGCCGGGCGTGCAGCCGTGCCGAGCGGGCGACCTGCTCCTGGAACTGGGCGCGGTCGCGGCGGTACCACGAGGCGCTGAGGCCGTCGGCGGAGGAGACCACCGCCGAGTCGTAGGCAGCGAGGCGCCACCAGCGCTGGTCGACGTGGGGCACCAGCGCCTCCGGGTTGGTGCGGGAGAGCTCGCGCTCGGGCAGGACCTGGCGGACCAGGCCCATCCCGGCAGCCTTGGCGGCACCGACGAGCGAGGAGCTCGCGCCGACCGGCCGGCCGCGCTTCGGCGGCTTCTTGACCCGCGCCGGGGGGAACGCGGCGAGGTCGGTCTCCGCGCGTCCGTCGTCGTAGCGCGCCCGCAGCGCGCGGACCTCGCCGAGCCGGTGGGCCAGGTCGCGGTGCATCCGCTCGGGACCCGCGAGGACGTCCTCGAGGGCGAGCAGGATGACCTCGCCGGTGCTGTACTGCATCGACAGCACACGCTTGCCGTGGTTCTCGAGGCTCTCGCGCACGAGTCGGCCACCGCGGTCGTACGGCGAGTGCAGCAGCGCAGTGACGAGCCGGTTGCGCTCGTGGAAGTAGGCCTGCCAGTCGAGCGTGTCGTCCTTCTCGGTCCACGGCACGTGCCACACGGCGGTGCCCGGCAGGGTCACCGTCGGGAAGCCGTGCTCCTTGGCCCGCAGCCCGAACTCGGCGTCGTCCCACTTGATGAACATCGGCAGCGACAGCCCGATCTCGCGGATGACCCGCGTCGGGACCAGGCACATCCACCAGCCGTTGTAGTCGACGTCGACGCGCCGGTGCAGCCAGGAGGTGTTGCGCAGCGACGAGCGGGTGAAGTTGTGGCCGTGCTTGGTGCCGGGAGCAGGTCCCCAGAACCAGCGCCAGGGGGCCAGCGTCTCGCCGAAGGCGTGCATCACCGCGCGGTCGTAGAGGCTGAACATCTGGCCGCCCACGATCAGCGGCTGGCGGGCCATGTCGGCGAACGTGACGGCCTTGACCAGCCCGTCGAGCTCGCAGACCACGTCGTCGTCGAGCAGCAGCACGTAGTCGGCGCTGCCCCGCGAGACGGCCTCGTGCATGCCGCGCGAGAAGCCGCCCGAGCCACCCAGGTTGGGCTGCTCGACGACCCGGAGCCGGTCACCGAGCGCCTCGGCCGCGGCCGCGTAGTCGGGGTGGTCGGCCACCTTCTGGGTGCCCTGGTCGACCACGACGACCTGGTCGATGATCTCGAGCACGTCGGGACGTGCGGCGAGCGTGGTGAGCTGGCCGACGCAGAAGTCGGGACGGTTGTAGGTGGTGATGCCGATCGCGACGGTGCCGTGCTCGGCTCCGTGGTCGGCGACCGACCAGGTGGCCTCCTCGAGCACCAGCCGCTGCTCGCTGGCGTTGACGTCGAACCAGTACCACCCGCCGTCGATGAACGGGCCGAGGGTGAGGTCGAGGACGACCTCCTCCACCTCCTCGGCGTCCACCTGGCGCGACTCGACCATCATCGCGTGGCCCTTGGCGGTCGAGCGGTAGACGGCGACGGCGCCGTGGCCCTTGACCCGGAGCGTGAGGCGTACCTCGTCGGCGTCGCTCCACCGTCGCCAGTAGCTCGCGGGGAAGGCGTTGAAGTAGGTGCCGAGGGTGACGCGCTTGAGCGGCTCCACGACGAGGTGGCGCTCGGAGGTCACGAGGCCGAAGCCCTGCAGGCCCTCGATCACCTCGGACTGGGCCTTGTCGTTGCTGCCCTTGCGCGAGGTGGACTCGGCGCCCGACTGCCGGGTGCCGTCGTCGTCGCGGGCGAAGAACCGCGAGACGCCGTGCACGTAGAGGGTGCGGACGTCGGGCTCCTGGTCGGGCACGAGGAGGGTGCGCTGGACCACGCGGTGCGCGGTCCCGGACGTCGCCGGCGGCGCTGACGGACTGGCGATGCTCACGATTACCTGCCTGAGGTCGGGAGTGTGCACGGGTGCTCGGGGGCGGGCGCACCGGCGCCGTCCAGCCGTTCGGGGCGGACCAGCGCGACGGCGACCACGACCAGTGGACGGTAGCAGGAGACCCCTGCTCGACCCGGCGCGACGGGCCGCCGTGACAGCGGGCCATGGCGGCGAATCGGGACGGCGGATCGGGACGTCGGGTCAGGCGCTGGCGTCGACCCAGTCGGCGACCCGGTCGCGGACGGCCGCGGGGCCGAGGTCGAGGTGCTCGAGGATGGTGTAGCGGTCGGGCCGCGTGCGCGGGGCGGCCTCGACCACGGTCACGAACTGCTCCCGGCTCAGCCCGACGTGCTCGGGCAGCGTCGGCAGGCCGTGGTGCTCCAGCGTCGCCCGCACGCGGGCGAGCAGCGCCTCGTCGCCGCGCAGGAAGGTCGCGAACAGGGCGCCGAGCCCCGCGAGCTCGCCGTGCTCGCCCGTGCCGGGGAACAGCTGGTCGGTCGCGTGCAACAGCTCGTGGCAGGCGCCGCTGCAGGGTCGCGACGAGCCCGCCACCGACATCGCCAGGCCCGAGAGCGACAGCGCGTCGGCCAGCGTCACCAGCAGGTCGTCGTCGGCGATGGTGTCCTCGCGCCGCAGCAGCGACTCGGCAGCGTTGCGCGCCAGGGCGGCCGCGAGACCGTCGAAGGGCTCGCCCCGCACGTCGTGCGCGAGCTGCCAGTCGGCCACCGCCGAGAGGTTGCTCAGCACGTCGCCGATGCCGGCGCGCACCAGGCGGGCCGGCGCGGCCAGCACGAAGTCGAGGTCGACGAGCAGCGCCAGCGGCATGGCGACGCCGTAGGACCCCTTGCCGTTGCCGTGGGTCAGCGAGGCCACCGGCGAGCACACCCCGTCGTGGGCGAGGTTGGTCGCGACCGCGACCATCGGCACCCCGGCCCGCGTGGCGGCGTACTTGGCGACGTCGAGGACGCGGCCGCCGCCGATGCCGACGACCGCGTCGAAGCCGCGCGAGGTCACGAGGTCCTGCAGCTCCGCGGCGGTCGTGACCGAGGCGTCCTCCACCACGAAGGACACGGCGTTCGGCAGCGAGTCGTGCAGCGTCTCCCAGATGCGCCGCCCCTGTGACGGGCCCACCGCGACGACCACGTCACCGGTGGCGGAGATATGGGTGGCGTCGAGCGTCTGAGCCAGGTCGGCCACCGCGCCGTGCCGGACCTCCAGGACCAGCGGGCTCGGCAGCATCCGGGTCAGTATCGGCATGCGATGGTCCGCGCCCTCTCGAGGTCGACGTGGTCGTCCACCTCGACCCAGGAGGTGCCCGCGGGCAGGCGGGCGCCGCCGATGGCGAAGCCGCGGTGCACGAGCTCCTGGTAGCCGTCCTCGTAGTAGAGCTGCGGGTCTCGCTCGAAGGTGGCCTGGAGCGCCTCGGCGAGCGGGGCCACCGCAGCGGGCTCGATCAGGGTGGCGCCGATGTACTCGCCGTCGGCCTCGCCGGGCTCCATCAGCTTGGTGATGCGCTGCAGCCGGCCCTCGTCGTCGAGGACGACCTTCATCTCCTCGTCGGCGAGCGTCTTGTCGCGGTCGAGGGCGAGCAGGATGCCGTCGTCGCCGCGCGCCGTGCCGGCCTGCGCCAGCAGCGTCTCCTCGACGGCCACCGGGTGGACGGTGTCGCCGTTGACCAGCAGCGCGCCGGGCGCCATCACGTCGCGCGCGCACCACAGCGAGTAGGCGTTGTTCCAGACCTCGGCCTTGTCGTTGACGACCAGCTCGAGGGTCACCCCGTGGTCGGACTCCAGCTGCGCCTGCCGCTCGCGCACGGCGTCGGCGGCGTACCCGACCACCACGGCGACGTCGGACAGGCCGCTCGCCGCCAGGTTGGCGAGCGCGATGTCGAGGATGGTGCGCTCGCCGTCGACCGGGACCAGTGCCTTGGGCAGCGTGTCGGTGTAGGGCCGCAACCGGCGCCCGGCCCCCGCCGCGAGAACCAGACCGATCACACCGCACCGCCTCCTTCGTCTCCCGCACCCGGTGTGCGAGAGTTCGACGGCACACATTAGACCGTGCCGCAGCGCGTCCGTGGTGGCAGGCGGCGCCTGCGCACCCGGACGGGAGAGCACATGGACAACAACCTGCGCCAGCGCGCGGGAGAGGCCCTCGACCTGGTCGCGCGGGCCCGTGCCCGGGCGGGTTCACCGCGGGTAGCGGCCCGGCTCGACGCCGAGCGGATCGAGGCCCGTCTGGCCCAGCTCGAGGCCGAGGTCCAGGAGTGTCGGCGGCTGCACCGTCGTCTCGCCGAGCTGACCGACGTCGTCGGCGAGCTGCTGCTGCCCGTGGCCCAGCGCGACCAGGAGGCGGTCGACGCCGCCCTGGCCCGCTACCGCAGCGGGCTCTAGGGCCGTTGGTGGCGCACCGCACCGTCGTCCACGTCGGCCTGCCCAAGACCGGCACGACCTACCTGCAGACGATCATGTGGCGCCAGCGCGCGCTGCTGCGCGAGCAGGGCGTGCTCTACCCGGGCCACAACCGGATGCACCACTTCCACGCCGCGCGCGCCGCCGGCGGCGCACCGGGCCGGCGGGGCCGGGCCGAGGAGCTCCGGCGCGAGCTCGTCGACGAGGTGCGGGCGTGGGACGGCACCGCCCTGGTCACCCACGAGTTCTTCTCGCAGGCGACGGCCACCCAGGCGCGACGCTTCCTCGACGACCTCGGCACCGACGACCTGGTCGTCGTCGTCACCGCGCGCGACTACCTGCGTCAGGTACCGGCGGTGTGGCAGGAGTCGCTCAAGATGGGCAACGCCGCGAGCCTCGGTGACTTCACCGACGCCCTGCTGGCCGATGGCCACCGCGAGCGCGTGCGCGAGGCCCACGCCCAGGAGGTCGTCGAGGACAAGCGGCTGCGCGCCGCCTGGGGGTGGTCGACCCAGGACCTCCCCGCCGTGCTCGGCCGCTGGAGCGAGGCCGCCGGCCGCGAGCGCGTCCGGCTGGTCACGGTGCCGCCGCCCGGCGCCCCCCGCGACCTGCTCTGGCAGCGCTGGTGCGAGGCCGCCGGGCTCGGCCTCGACGGGGTCGACCTGGGCGTCGCCGTGCCCAACGAGTCGCTCGGGGCCCCGCAGGCGCGCTTCCTCGCGGTCGTGGCCGAGCAGCTCACGCGCGACTTCGGCGGCGCGTCGGAGCGCCACCGCTGGCTGCGCCAGTACGTCGGCCACGAGGTGCTGGTGCCGCAGCGGGGCGAGCGCATCGCCCTGCCCGAGCGGGCCGCCCACGCCGTACGACGCCTCAACGAGACGATGCTCGCCGAGCTGCGGGCCCTCGACCTCCCCCTCGTCGGCGACCTGGCCGACCTGGAGGCCGGCCCCGGCGACGGACGCAACCCCGACTCGGTGCCCGACGACGAGGCCCTCGCCGTCGGGGCGCGCGCCGTCGAGCAGATGGCTCGCGACGTCCGTCGGCTGCACGACGACCTGCGGGCGGCGCGCGAGGAGGCGAGCCGCACCGATGCGGGCCCTCCCCCACCGGCCGAGCGGGTACGCGGGCTGCTCCAGCGCCTGGGGGTGCGCCCGTGAGCCAGCGACGCGACCCCGCGACCGTCCGGATCGACGACGACGGGGTCACCCTCGACTCGGCCGAGGGCCAGGTCTTCGACCTCTCCTTCGACGGGCGGCGCACCTGGGCCTTCACCGTCGAGCACGAGCAGCGCCGGGGCCGCCGCCACCTCGTGCCCTGGCCCGAGCAGCTGCGACCCCACCTCGACGGCACCGCCCAGGTCACGCTCGTCCGCCGGCCTGACGGCACCACCGTCTACGACGAGGAGGTCACCCTGGGCTCGGGCACCGGCCGGCTCAGTGTCGAGGACAGCAAGGGCCGCCCCCTCGCCGTGACCAAGTACGGCCGGCTCAACCGGGCCTTCGACTCGCTCGGCGAGGACACCAAGTCGCACTACCTCGACCAGGTCGAGGAGGTGCTCGCGGTGCTGCGCGACGAGTGCGGGCTGCCCGCCTTCGTCAGCTGGGGGACCCTGCTCGGCGCGGTGCGCACCGGCCACCTCATCGGCCACGACGTCGACGCCGACCTGGCTTGGTTCAGCGAGCACGAGGACCCCGTCGACGTCATCCGCGAGTCCTACGACATCGAGCGCGCGCTGCGCGGGCACGGCTGGCACGTGCGCCGCGAGAACGGCGCCTTCCTCGCGCTGTTCCTCAAGCAGGCCGACGGCAGCGTGCGCAACATGGACGTCTTCGGCTGCTGGCGCACCGACGGCGTGCTGCACCTGGTGCACGACGCCCGCGCCCCGTTGCCGGTGTCGACGATCCTGCCGCTCGGCACGGTCGAGCTCGAGGGCCGTCGCCTCCCCGCCCCGGCGGACCCCGAGTCGTTGCTCGAGGCGTGCTACGGCCCGGGCTGGCGGGTGCCCGACCCCAGCTTCTCCTTCGGCGAGGACCGTGCCCGGGCCCGCCGGATCGACGGGTGGTTGGGCGGCCTGCGTCGACGGCGCGACCAGTGGGGCCTGGTGCACCGCGACGACGCGGCTCGACGCGAGCCCGCCGCGTTCACGCGATGGGCCGTGGCACGGGCCACCGGCACCGGCCCCGTGGTCGACCTCGGCTGCGGCGACGGCGTCGACGCCATCGCCTGGGCACGCACGGGACGACCGGCCCTCGGCGTCGACAGCGCCCCCGTCGCGGTCAACCGGGCGCGCCGGCTCGCTCGCCGCGCCGAGGTCACGGGCACCGAGTTCCGCACCCTGAACCTGCTCGACCTGCGCACGACCCTGGCGCTGGCCGCCGAGCTGTCGCGCGAGCAGCAGGTCGACCTCTGCTCGCGACAGCTGTGGTGCGAGGTGGGCGACCAGGCTCGCGCCGACCTGTGGCGGCTCGCCCGGCTGGTCGGCCGCCCCGGGGGCTCGCTCTTCCTCGAGGTGCACACCACCCGCACCCGCCTCGGTGCCGCCGGGCGCGACAAGGCCACGATCCCCTGCAGGGGCCTCCCGGTGAAGCGGCTGCTCGCCGAGGCCCGCGAGCACGGCGCCACGGTCGTCGAGCACGAGCCGCTGCGCGACGACGGCCAGCCGCCCCGGCACCGCGTGTGGCTGCGCTGGGACTGAGCCGGATCAGTCGGAGCGGCGCCCGCGCAGCGCGTCTCGCACCGGCGCCGGCAGCTTCTCGCGCCCCGTGGCACGGGCACGCGCCTTGAGCTCGCGCCCCCACCCGCGCACGTCACGCTCCATGACCAGGTCGCGCAGTCGCGGGGGTCCGGGCTGGTGCGCCGACAGCCGCCGCAGCAGCTCCACGCCGGCCCGGACGCCGGCGTCGGCGAGGTCGGCCGGGTCGGGCGCGGTGCGCTCGTGGCCGGTGGGCTCGGCCGAGACGTGCAGGTCGCGGAGGTCGCCGACCACGGCGTAGCCCTGCTCACGCACGAAGTCCTCGATGGCCCTCGCCCGCGCGGCCAGGGCGGGGCGTGCGGCGTCGGGGACCTGGATCCGCTCGGACCCTCCGCTGGTGAGGCCCCGGGACTCGGCGAGGCCGTGCTTGACCAACCGGGCGAAGTGGGCCCACTCGAAGTCCTCGGGCAGCGCCAGCGTGATCTGGCGCAGGAGCTCGGCCTCGGCCAGCCCCACGCTGACGTTGCGACCCCGCACCTGGGTGTCGTAGGCCTCGGGTGACTGCCGCAGGACCTGGCAGAACCGCGTCCACAGCTCGTCGGTGCCTCCGCCGGGCGGCGGCACGGTGACCACGTGCACCCGCTCGGGTGCGACGTCGACGGCCCAGCGGCCGAGCACCTGGCGCGGGTCCTGCCCGCCCCAGAGCCCGCCGGGCCCGCCCTCGAGGTCGTCGGCGGCCACCGCCTGGTCGAGGAACTCGGCGTAGGACAGCGTGCGGCGGTTCTTGACCTCCTCCTGCCACACCGCCGGCACCTGGCGCGCCAGGTCGCGCAGCGTCACGACCAGGTGCACCTCGCGGCCCGGCCAGGTGCTGAGGGCCTGCGCCACCTCGGAACCGCCGGCCCAGGCGAGCAGCTCGGAGGAGACGAGCACATCACCCCGGAAGCCGTTGGCCTCGTCGGCCAGACCCTGCCAGGTGGCACGCCGCAGGTGGGTGCGGTGCGCCGGCGGCGGGCCGAAGGACGCGCCACGCAGCTCGAGCGCCGCCTGGTGGTGCGAGGCCATGCCGCGGCCGGGGAGCAGCAGCCCGTGCGAGGCGAGCTCGCTGCTGTTGCGCCACAGCACCCGCTGGAGGTACGTCGTCCCGGTCTTGGGGGCTCCGAGGTGGAGGTAGACGCGACGACGTCCGGACGGCCGTTGACCCTTCAGTGCCTGCTCGCTCTCGTGCGGGTGTGACCCGGCTAGCGGATGCGCCGGGAGTGCGACTTGATCCTGCCCCAGTTGCCCACGAAGGCGTTGTGGGTGCTCGCGCCCGCGATGTTGAGGGTCACCTCGTCGCCGGCGGACAGCGACGAGCCGGCCCAGTTCTGCGAGCCCGTCACCGTCAGGTAGGCCCGGCTGTTGCCGTTGTAGGTGCCCTTGACGGTGAAGAACTTGCCGTGGGTGCGGGTCTGGTAGTCACCCGCGGGCAGCTTCTTGTAGCGGCTGTCCCACAGGGAGATGGTGCCGCGCTTGGCCGCGGCCATCAGCTTGTTCTGGACGTCCTTGCCGGGCGCGCCGTAGATCACCTGCACGCTGCACCCCGCGCGACCGAGCGCGATCACCTTGTCGGCGAGGTAGAGCCCCCGGGTGTGCGCCCAGTAGAACATCGAGATCTTGACCTGGGTGCGACCGAAGGCACTGGTGCACTTGATCTTGTTGAGGTCCTGCAGCGTCGGGTCGGACGACTTGGTGGCGTTGCGCATCGGGAAGAAGCGCACCGTGGTGTCACCGTCGGTGAACTGCTCGAGCTGGCCGTTGTTGCGGACGTCCTCGGTCATCTCGCGGTGCATCCGGGCGAAGTACTGCCGCAGGGCCGGGCGCCCGGTGTAGGTGACGAGGTCGTTCCAGCCGCGCACGGCGCCGCCGATGTTGATGTTGGACGAGCTGACCATCGAGACGTCACGGGCGCTGCCGGAGGCGCTGAAGAGGAAGAACTTGGCGTGCATCGCGCCGCCGCCGCCGCGGCAGCTGCCGTAGCAGCGCTTGACGTAGCTGCCGTCGGAGCCCCAGGTGAACGCGCGCTCGTCGGGCGTGTCGGCGCTGCGCTGCAGCGCCTGCGTCGACATCGTCTCGGGGTCGACGACCTCGGGCAGGCCCTCGAGGTCGACGAGCGGCTCGTCGGCGGGTGCAGCCTGGCGCGCACCGGGGTCCGGGGTCGGGGTCTCGGTGGGCGGCGGCACCAGCTTGGTGTTGCACGGACCGGACTTCACGGGCTTGTCGGGGACTCCGTCGCGGTTGTCGTCGACCACGTTGTCGGCGTTGAGCGCGGTGATGAGGTCCCTGGCCGGTGCGTCCTTGATGCCGCTGTCGAGGATCACCCGCACCGACACGCCGCGCTTGCACGCGGCGAGCAGCTCGTTGGACGCGCTGCGCCGGTCGAGGAAGTAGGTGCTGATGTGGATGACCGGGTTGGGGTTCTGCGCCGACTGCGCCGGGACCGCGCGGATCGCGGCCTCGATCTTGGAGACGATCTTGTAGCGCGCCGACAGCTTGCCCCAGGGGTACGGCGTGTTGAAGGTCGAGCCCGCGGACGGCGTGGCCGACGCCGGCGAGAGCGTCGTGACCTGGAGTCCCGACGCGACGAGCAGGACCATGACGAGAGCGGCGAGGCGCTTGAACAACTTTTCCCCCAAGAGCTGGGCCCGTTCCCCGGACGACGGGCCGACTGCGACACGATAGACGCCCGACGGGCGTGGACCTACCGGAAGTCCACACCCGCTGTCAGCAGGTCTGGACCGATCTGTACCAGTCTCACCGGTCACACGTGTCACACGCAACCCACACGCCGGAGCCCGGCGCGTGGGCCGGCTCACTCGGCGACGCCGCCGGAGGCGAGGTCGGCACCCTCCGCGAAGTGGGGCCGCAGCTTGTTCTCGTACATCGAGAGCGCCGAGCCGATGGCCATGTGCATGTCGAGGTACTGGTAGGTGCCGAGCCGGCCACCGAACAGCACCATCGGCTCGGCCTTGGCCAGCTCGCGGTAGCGCACCAGGCGCTCGCGGTCCGCGGCCGTGTTGACCGGGTAGTAGGGCTCGTCGCCCTCCTCGGCGAAGCGGGAGTACTCGTGGACGACCACCGTCTTGCCGGGCAGGTGCGTCTTCTCGCGCTCGGGGTGGAAGTGCTTGAACTCGATGATGCGCGTGAAGGGCACGTCCTGGTCGTTGTAGTTGACGACGCCCGTGCCCTGGAAGTCGTCGACCTCCTCGACCGACTCGCGCAGGTCGACGGTGCGCCACGACAGCCGACCCTCGGAGTGGTCGAAGTACTCGTCGACCGGGCCCGTGTAGACGATCGGGACCTTGCCCTTGTAGTGGTCGGCCACGTCGAAGAAGTCGGTCTCGAGCCGCACCTCGATCAGCGGGTGGTCGGCCATGCGCTCGAGCCAGGCGGTGTACCCGTCGACCGGCAGGCCCTCGTGGGTGTCGCTGAACCAGCCGTTCTGGAAGGTGTAGCGGACCGGCAGCCGCGTGATGATGTCGGCGCTGAGCTCGGTGGGGTCGGTCTGCCACTGCTTGGCGGTGTAGCCCTTGATGAACGCCTCGTACAGCGGGCGGCCGATGAGGCTGATCGCCTTCTCCTCGAGGTTCGTGGCGTCCTCGGTGGCGATCTCGCTGGCCTGCTCGGCGATGAGCTCGCGCGCCTCCTGCGGGGTGTGGCTCTTGCCGAAGAACTGGTTGATGAGCGCGAGGTTCATCGGCAGTGAGTAGACCTGGCCCCGGTACTTGCCGAACACCTTGTGGCGGTAGTCGGTGAAGTCGGTGAAGCGGTTGACGTACTCCCAGACCTTCTCGTTGGAAGTGTGGAAGAGGTGGGCGCCGTACTTGTGCACCTCGACGTTGGTCTCGGGGTCGCGCTCGCTGTAGGCGTTGCCACCGAGGTGGTGGCGCCGGTCGATCACGAGCACCCGCTTGCCCTGCTCGGCGGCGACCCTCTCGGCGACGGTCAGGCCGAAGAAGCCGGCGCCCACGACCAGCAGGTCGGGCAGGTCGTCGGCGGCGGGGCTGGCAGTGGTGTCGCTCACGCGGGGGTCTCCTGGGTGTCGAGGGGTCGGGTCACTCTAGATGCGGGCGGTCGCCCGGGCGTGGCCGGTGCGGTTGGCCAGCAGGCGCCGGTACGCCGCCCGGCGCACCGGCTCCGGGACCAAGCGGTAGCCGCCCCGGACGGCGACGTTGCGCAGGTACTGCCCCCGCGTGGTGAGCCCGAGGTCGCGGAAGCGGCGCTGCAGCGCGACCTCGGACCGCAGCAGGTCGAGGCCCCCGCGGCGGGCGTAGGCCCCGGCGCCGACGCGGTAGCGCACCAGCGGCTCGGCGAGGTTGGCCGGCACGGCACCGCCGGCGACCATGCGGGTGAAGAGGAGGTAGTCCTCCATCAGTGCCTGGTCGGTGTAGCCCCCGGCGCGCAGCACCGCGCTGCGGCGGTAGACGACCGTCGGGTGGTTGAAGGGGTCGCGGAAGCGGACCACCCGCCGGATCTCGTCGGCGTCGGTGGGCGGCGTGCGGCGTCCGACCACGTCGTCGGGGTGCTCGCCGAACTCGAGCAGCCCCGAGCCCACGATGTCGGCCCCGGCCTCGATCACCGGGAGCTGCCGGGCGAACCGCTCGGGCTCGCTGACGTCGTCGGCGTCCATGCGCGCCACGACCTCGTGCTCGCTGGCCGCCAGGCCGGCGTCGAGCGCCGGCCCGAGGCCCACGTTGTCGACGAGCGGCAGGTGGGTCACCGGCACCGGGCTGGTCGCGACGAGGTGGGCGATCTCGGCGGCCAGCGCCTCGGGCACCGGGCCGTCCTGCACCAGCACGACCTGGGCGGGCCGCCGGGTCTGCCGCTGCACCGAGGACTCGAAGGCGACGCGCAGGAAGTCGGCGCGGTCACCGCCGTACGTCGCCACGAGCAGCGTGAAGGGCTGTCCGGGCGGCAGCCGGCGTTCGTCGGCGGCGCCCGCCAGGTCGAGGGGCACCCGCCAGCCGGCCCTCTCGAGCACCTCCGAGGTGGGACGGGGCGCCCGCACCACGCCGTCGCGCAACCCGCGCGCCCCCGCCCGCAGCAGCACCGAGCGGCGCGAGGAGCCGCGCACGGTGCGGGCCCAGCGGCGCAGCGTGCTGGCGCCGTAGAGCGCCTTCTCGGACGGCGCCAGGCCGTCGGCACGCGAGAACAACCAGAGCTTGTTGCGGACCTCGAAGTAGAACCGCTCCCCCGGGTCGGCCTCGGTGCCGCCGAAGGCCTTGGTCTTGTGCACCACCACGCTCGCCGGGATGTAGAGGCCCACGCGGCCGCGGAGCAGCCGGGTGGAGTACTCGAAGTCGTCGTTCCACAAGAAGTAGTCGGCCAGCGGCAGCCCGCGCAGCCGCACCACCCCGGCGTCGCACAGCAGCGAGACGAAGCTCGCGGAGCGGATCGGCACCGCGCCGACGGCCTCGGCGGCCCGACGCTCCTGCGCCGAGGCCCCCGGCTTGGCGCGGGGGGTGTTCATCGGGTGGTCGCGGCCGTCGGTCCAGCGGACCCGGCTCGCCAGCACCGCCGGACGGGGGCCGTCGTACGCCGCTCGCGCGCGCAGCAGCTCGGCGAGCGCGCTCGGCGTGGGCACGGTGTCGTCGTCGAGCAGCCAGACCAGGTCGGGTCGGTGCGTCAGCGCCTGCGCGATGCCTGCGGCGAAGCCGCCGGCGCCGCCGACGTTGACCCCGAGCGCGACCACGTCGAGACCGGGCTCCCGGGCGGCCCGCTCGCGCAGCACGACGTCGGTGCCGTCGGTGGAGGCGTTGTCGACCACGACGGTCGCGGCGAGGGCGTGCGACTGCGCCCCGAGCGCGTCGAGGGCCTCGACGAGCAGGTCGCGACGGTTCCACGTCACGACCACGGCGACGACGCGCGCGGCTGCTCCCTCGTTCGGCACGCCCGGCACCCTACGACCCCACCCCCGCCTCAGCAGGCGGCCGACAGGTCCTCGGCCTGGTTGGCGCCGTAGCCGTCGCGCAGGTTGCCGATCGAGCCGCCGGTGGTCTCGGCCTGGACCGGGGCGGTCGCCCGCGTCGTCGGAGCCTTCTTCTCACCGTCGGAGGGGTCGACCGCCTGCTGCACCTTGTCGTGGATGAGGTCGAGGTCGGGCGACGAGGTGTTGACGAGGGGCGGGACGAAGGACACGGTGCGGATCGGCTGGCTCCGTGCCTTGAGCGCGAGTGCGGTGAAGCGGTCGACCTCGCTGCGCGGCAGGTCGGTGCTCACCAGCGCCGAGCCGGCGTCGGCCAGCGCCTGGAAGTTCAGCAGCACGTTCTGCGGGCTGAGCTGGCGGACCATGCCGTCGATGACGCACTTCTGCCGCGCCATGCGGGAGTAGTCGTCGGAGCTCATCCGGGAGCGGGCGAACCACAGCGCCTCGAACCCGTCCAGGGTGCGGTGCCCCGCCTCGACCGTGCCCGTCTGGCCGGCGGCGCCACCGCCGATCGGGATGTCCTCGCGGACGTTGAGCTCGATGCCGCCGACGGCGTCGACGAGCTTCTCGAAGCCCTGCATGTTGACCATGACGTAGTAGTTGATCGGCAGCCCGGTGATGCCCTCGACGCCCTCCTTGGTCGCCTCGACCGCCGGGTCGGCGTAGCCCTCGAACAGC
The DNA here is from genome assembly GCF_054777915.1 of Nocardioides marmoraquaticus. Lineage (NCBI taxonomy): Bacteria > Bacillati > Actinomycetota > Actinomycetes > Propionibacteriales > Nocardioidaceae > Nocardioides > Nocardioides marmoraquaticus. Next base: position 42,971 of record NZ_BAAHAA010000028.1, read on the forward strand.
TCGGGGTGGTCGGCGGCGTACGTCGCCAGCGAGTTCAGCTCGCACTCGGCACCGCAGTCGTAGCCGTCGGGGAACTGCTCGGCCATCACCGAGCCCTCGGGGAAGTCGAAGTTGAGCATGTTGCGGGGCAGGCCGAACAGCACCGTCTCGCCGGTCTCGGCGTCGATGCTCGCGACCTGGATCGAGTCGGGTCGCAGGCCCCAGCGGTCGTCGCCGGAGTCACCGCCGAGCAGGAGCACGTTGAAGCGTCCGTCGTGGGCGCCGACCGCCGTGCCGTCGGCGAAGACCGTGGACAGGAAGGTCTTCTGCACCCCGACGAGGTGCGAGGCGAAGAGCAGGGACCCGGCGACCGAGAGGCAGAGCAGCCCGTTGAGGCCCAGCATCACCAGCCGCTGCTTGCGCCGCAGCGCCAGCGGGTCGCCGAGGCGCCAGGCGTCGAGGAAGAGCAGCGCCCAGCCGACGGCGAGCACCATGAGCAGCGCCCGCACGAGGCCGAGCACGAGCCCGTTGCTGAGCATCCAGAACACGAAGCTGTCGAACAGCCAGCCGAGGCCGGCGAGCAGCAGGCCCGTGCCGAGCAGCCCGGCCCACACCCGCAGCGCGAGGCGCCCGACGCGCTTGTTGCCGGCGACGAGCTGGGCCGACCCGGGCAGCACCAGCGTCATCAGCACCAGCACCAGGGCGCGACGGAACGCGTGGGCCGGGGAGGGCCGACGGGGCGGGACGGGACGGGTCGCTGGCGGGTCGGTCAGCAAGGACGCCATGAGGGGAAGACCTCTTCGTCGGGGACGAGGGGCGGGCGGCACGTGCCACGGTGGCGAGGTGCCGCCACATCACACCAGGCTCGCGAGCCGCCTCCGCGGCGGCGCGCCGTGGGGTGGCGCGACAGCCCGCGCGGGGCCGGGCCGGGCTGTACCGTCGGGCTGTGCCGGCCGGTGGGAACGACGACGAGGACTCTCAGTACGGCTGGCTGTACGGCGCCGACAGCGCCCGCGGACGGGGCTCCTCCGGCACCCCGGCCGACCCGGAGCCCACCCGGATGATCCCGCGCCTCGACCGCGCCTCGGGCCGCCCGGCGGGCGCGGCTCCCCGACCGTCGGAGCAGCCCCCGGGGCGCCCGCCGGCCACCGAGCGCGTGCCCACG
>NZ_BAAHAA010000029.1:0-43875 GCF_054777915.1 Nocardioides marmoraquaticus
GCTGCGCGGCGGCGACCGCGACGGGCGCGATGCGCAGCCAGCGCAGGCCGGCGCCGAGGAGCACCACGAGGAGGCCGGTGAGCGCCGCGGGCCGCAGGTAGCCGCCGGGGTCGAGGGTCAGCCCGCCCCACGCGGCGGCGGCCGACCACGCCATCACCAGGCCGAGCAGGGCGCTGGTGAGCCGGGGCCGCCGCGGGGGGACGTCGACGACGGTCGCGCTCATCGGCCGAGCTCCTGCCACACCGGCGCGAGCGGCTCGGCCGGGGCACGGGTGCCGGCCTGCCAGCCGGCCCGGCGCAGGTGGCCGGTCAGCGCCTCGCTGTCGCCGTCGCCCAGGTCGTGCACCACGGCGTACGCCGCGTCGGCCGCGGCGCAGAGCCGGGTCACCCGCGTCCGGTCCTCGCCCTCGAGCCGGCCGAGCACCGCCGCGAGGAGGCCGCCGTGGTGGGTGGTGCCGACCCAGCCGAGGTCGAGGTGGTGCTCCGAGGAGGGCGCCACGAGGGCCAGCTGCTCGAGCAGGTCCTCGGTGCCGGGGTGCAGCCCGGCCGCGGTGGCGAGGTGGACGGCGTACCCCCGGGCGCCGAGGTGCCGCACCAGGGACGCGGTCGCGCTGACCGCGGCCTCGAAGGTGCCGCCTCGCCCCGACCGGTGGGAGAAGCGCCGGTCGTCGAGCAGCAGGGTGCAGCGCAGCTGCCAGTCCTGCTCCTCGCGACGCACCATCAGCGTGTCGGTGCGGGCGCTGGTGGGCCAGTGGATGCGACGCAGGTCGTCGCCGACGCGGTACTCCCGCGTCGTCACGTCGGGGCTGCCGCCGCCCAGGACCTCGCGTGCACGTTGGTCGCCGGTCCCGGCGAGCCGGCCGAGCAGGGGGATGGTGGGCAGCGGCTCGGTGCGGGGGGTCACGAGCAGGGAGTCAGGGGTGCCGAGGGTGGTCGTCGCCTCGACCATGCCGAGCGGGTCGCCCCGGCGCAGCTGCACCGGTCCGACCGGGTAGCGACCGCGACGGGAGGTGCGCACCACGTAGGTCATCCGCACCTGCTCGCCGGGGGAGAGGGGTGCCACCCAGAAGCGGCGCGCGGTCCCGAGCGCGGGGGGCACCTGGTCCTGCACGAGCAGCCCGGGCACCCGTGCGTCGCGCGCGTCGAGCACGAGGTCGACGGGCGCCGTCGCCCCGGCCTCGACGCGGCGGTCGCCCAGGTCGCGCACCACCCGGGGACGGGGGTCGCGCAGCCGCACCACGGCCCAGGCCGCGAGCGGGACCACGAGCACGAGCAGCCCGATGCGGACGAAGTCGTCCTGCCCCAGCTGGATGCCGCACAGCACCGCCGCCAGGCCGGCACCGAGGAAGCACCGCCCGCGCAGCGTCAGGGCCCCCACCTCGACCTCAGGCCCGGGCCGCGCCGTGCGGCACGGGCACGTCGCCGAGCAGCTGCTCGACGACGTCGGCGGGGTGCCGGCCGCGCGAGGTGGCGTCGATGGTCGGCAGCAGCCGGTGCACGAGCACGCGGGGCGCTAGCTCGCGCACGTCGTCGGGCAGGCAGTAGTCGCGACCGTCGAGCGCCGCCCAGGTGCGGGCGGCACGCACCAGCTGCAGGATCGAGCGGGGCGAGGCGCCCAGCCGGAGGTCGGGGGAGCGACGGGTCGCGGTGGCGATCCCGACGGCGTAGCGCTGGACCGGCTCGGAGACGTGCACCCGGCCGGTGACCTCGATGAGCTTGCGCACCTCGGCGCCGTCGGTGACCGGCTCGAGCTCGGCGATCGGGTTGACGCCCTCGCGCGCCGCCAGCATCGCGACCTCGGCCGCCTCGACCGGGTAGCCCATCGACAGCCGCATCATGAACCGGTCGCGCTGCGCCTCCGGCAGCGCGTAGGTGCCCTCCATCTCGAGCGGGTTCTGGGTGGCGATCACCATGAAGGGGGCCTCGAGCTCGTAGGTCGTGCCGTCGACGGTGACCTGCCCCTCCTCCATGCACTCGAGCATCGCGGCCTGGGTCTTCGGGCTGGCGCGGTTGATCTCGTCGCCCACCACGACGTTGGCGAAGATGCCGCCGGGGCGGAACTCGAAGACCCGGGTCACCTGGTTGAAGACCGAGACCCCGGTGACGTCTGAGGGCAGCAGGTCCGGGGTGAACTGGATCCGGCGCACCGTGCAGTCGACCGAGCGCGCGAGGGCCTTCGCGAGCACCGTCTTGCCGACGCCCGGCACGTCCTCGATCAGCAGGTGGCCGCCGGAGAGCAGCGCCACCAGCGCCGCCCGGACCGTCTCCGCCTTGCCCTCCACCACGGTGGCGACGTTGGCCTCGATCCGCTCGGCCACCGCCCTGACCTCGGTGATGTCGGCGGTCCTCCCACCGGAGCTGTCGATGTCCACCCGGCTGCCCTTCGCTCGCGTCCGTCGCCGACCAGTGAACAGCACCGGTCCAGCCCCGCCCCCGCTCCGGCGGCAGGGGCGTGGGGGAGCGGTGGGGCGCGCGGTGGTGCATCCGGGGTGCGCCGTGGTGCGAATGTGGTTGACGGTGGTGGATTGTGGAGTAAAGTGGAGCGCAGTGGAGGACCCAGACGGTTCTGGGGTGGTGAGGGGGAGCAGGCGATGTTCTCCGGCACCCACACCCCGAAGGTCGACGACAAGGGCCGGCTGTTCCTCCCGGCGAAGTTCCGTGAGGCGATGAAGGAGGGCCTGGTGATCACTCGTGGTCAGGACCGGGCGCTCGACGTCCGCACCGCGGCCGACTTCGACGAGTTCTCCGCCAAGTTCCGCACCGCCTCGCAGACCGACGCCCGCCTCCGCGCCTACGGCCGGATGCTCTTCGCGCTGGCCTCGGAGCAGGTGCCCGACAAGCAGGGCCGCATCAGTCTGACCCCCGAGCTCCGGGAGTACGCCGGCCTCGGCCGCGAGGCCGTGGTGCTCGGCGTCTACGACCGGATCGAGATCTGGGAGCCGTCGGCCTGGCAGCGCTACACCGCCGCCCAGGAGCAGGCGTTCGCCGACCTCTCCGAGGAGATCTTCCCCAGCTTCTGACCGACCAGCAGCACCCGCACGACAACTCCACACGGTGATCGCAGGGCCAGGCCCACGTCCGCTCCACGGCGGGACCCCTCCACGGCGAGGTCCTCCCAAGCCCCGCCCGGTCGTCTGACGCACCTTCCCCGGCGCCAGAAGACCCTTCCCCTCCACCCCGCCGGGGGCGGACGAGGACCTGGCCCTGCGAGCACCGCTCCACCGCGCACCACCCAGCACGCACCGCCCAGCACGCACCACTCACCCGGGGAGGACCGATGAGCGCCACGCCGATCGAGACCCCCGGAGTGCTCCCCGACGGGTGCACCCCGCGGCGGCGCGTGCGCCACGAGGCCCGCGACGCCGTCGCCGTCATGGCCTTCTCGGCCGTGGCCTCCAGCGGCATCGCCCTCCTGCTGACCCTCGTCGTGCGGGTCGGGGGCTGATCGGCGTGACCGGTCCGGTCCACGTGCCGGTGATGCTGGAGCGCTGCGTGGCGCTCCTGGCGCCCGCCCTGGCGCGCCCGGGGGCGACGTACCTCGACGCCACCCTCGGCCTCGGCGGCCACGCCGAGGCCGTCCTCGAGCGCTTCCCCGAGGTGCACGTCGTCGGCGTCGACCGCGACCCCCACGCGCTGGAGCGGGCCGGCGACCGGCTGGCCCCCCACGCCTCGCGCCTCACCCTGGTGCACGCGGTCTACGACGAGATCCCCGACGTCCTCGCCGACCTCGGGCTCGCCTCGCTCGACGGCGTGCTCTTCGACCTCGGTGTCTCCTCGATGCAGCTCGACCTGCGCGAGCGCGGCTTCGCCTACGCCGAGGACGCACCCCTCGACATGCGCATGGACGACACCACCGGCCCGACCGCCGCCGAGGTGCTCAACACCTACCCGGTCAAGGACCTCGCCCGCGTCCTGCGCACCTACGGCGAGGAGCGCTTCGCGCTGCCGATCGCGCGAGCGGTCGTGCGGGCCCGTGAGGCCGAGCCGTTCACGACGTCGGGACGCCTCGTCGAGCTGCTGCGCGACACCATCCCCGCCCCCGCGCGCCGCACCGGCGGCCACCCGGCCAAGCGCACCTTCCAGGCGCTGCGCATCGAGGTCAACGACGAGCTGGGGGTGCTGCGCCGGGCGCTGCCCCGCGCCGTCGACAGCCTCGGCGTGGGCGGCCGGATGGTGGTGCTCAGCTACCACTCCCTCGAGGACCGCCTCACCAAGCAGGTCGTCGTCGCCGGCACCACCTCCACGGTGCCGCCCGACCTGCCCGTGGTGCCGGCGGGCATGGAGCCGCCGCTGCGCTCCCTGGTCCGCGGTGCCGAGCAGGCCACCGCCGAGGAGATCGAAGCCAACCCGCGCGCCGCCTCGGTGCGGCTGCGCGCCGTCGAACGTGTCAGCACCACCCGGGGGGACCACGCCGCATGAGCATGAACCAGCCGATCCGCGTCATGACCGCCGCCGTCGAACGGGCGCGGCTCACCGTCGTCCCCGCCCGTTCGCTGGCCCGCAGCCAGGCCGCCCGCACCCCCTTCGCGGTGCTGGTCATCGCGCTGCTCGTCGCCGGGGTGGTGGGCCTGCTGATGTTCAACACCCACATGCAGCAGACGTCCTTCGCGGCGACGTCGCTGCAGCAGCGCGCCGACGCGCTCACCGCGAAGGAGCAGTCGCTCGCCCTCGAGCTCGACGACCTGCGCCAGCCGCAGCAGGTGGCCCAGGCCGCCCAGGCGCTCGGCATGGTCGCGCCGTCGGCCCCCGCCTTCCTGCGGATCTCCGACGGCCGGGTCCTCGGGGTGACCGAGCCCGCCACTGGCGCCGACAACCTGCAGATCAACCCCGCCCCGGTCGAGAAGCCGGGCGCCCTGGTGCCGAAGGTCGAGACCGTCTACGTCGACGAGAACGGCAAGCCGATCGCCGCACCCGACGCCGCCGGCACGAGCACCTCGGGCGCCACCGGCGCTGCGTCCGGCGACCAGGGTCGCTGAGCCGGTAGAACGGACCAGCAGCCCGATCCGCCGCACGATCCGCAGCCCGATCCGCAGCACCGACCGCCCGACCTCCACCGCTGGGAGCACCACTCGTGAGCCGACCCCGCCGCTCCACCCGGGGAGTCCCGCAGCTGCGGCTGCGGGCCGGCCTGATCGGCATCACGGTGCTGCTGACGGTCTTCGGCGCCCGGTTGTTCCAGATCCAGGGCGTCGACGCGGCGACGTACGCCGAGCGCGCCGGCACCTCCGGCGTCGCCACCATCGACCTCCCGGCCGAGCGCGGGCGCATCGTCGACCGCAACGGCGAGCCGCTCGCCGAGTCGGTGAGCGGCCTGATGCTCGTCGCCGACCCGCAGACGACGGGCGCCAACGCCGAGGCCATCGCCACCGTGCTCTCCGAGCGCCTCGGGCTCGACTACTTCGACATGCTCGACCGGCTCACCCCCGACGACGAGACCACCCGCTTCGTCTACCTCGCGCGCCGCGTGCCGTCGACCAAGGCCACCCGGGTGGTCGAGGAGCTGCGCTCCAAGCAGTACGCCGGGGTGGAGACCGAGGCCGACCCGCTGCGCTCCTATCCGGCGGGCGACGTCGGGGGCAACCTCGTCGGGCTCATCAACGACGAGGGCCAGGCGGCGGGCGGGCTCGAGCTGGCCTTCGACGGCTCGCTGGCCGGAAAGGACGGCCACGAGACCTACGAGGTGGGCGGCGGCAACCGGATCCCCCTGGGCGACCGCAGCCGCGTCGACCCGGTCGACGGACGTGACCTGCGACTGACCATCGACCGCGACGTGCAGTGGTACACCCAGCGCGCGCTGTGCGCGGTCACCGAGCAGTTCGACGCCGACTGGGGTGCCGCGGTGGTGATGGACACCCAGACCGGCGAGCTCCTGGCGCTGGCCGACTGCCCGACGCTCGACCCCTCCCAGCCGGCCAGCGTCTCGCGCGACAACCTCGACAGCCGCGCGGTCACCGACGTCTTCGAGCCCGGCTCGGTCGAGAAGGCGCTCACCTTCGCCGGCCTGCTCGACGCCGGCGAGGTCAGCCCCGAGACCCGGCTCAACGTGCCGGGCGAGCTGCAGATCTACGACCGCACCATCAAGGACTACTGGGACCACGGCATGCTGCAGCTCACCGCGGCGGGTGCCCTGGCCAAGTCGAGCAACATCGGCACCTCGCTGTCGGCCGAGCAGCTGAGCCCCGAGGACCTGCGCGACTACCTCACCGCCTTCGGGCTCGGCACGCCCACCGGTCTCGGCCTGGCCGCCGAGGGCGCGGGCCAGGTGCCGCCGCTCGACGCCTGGAACGACCTGACCCAGGCGCAGGTGTCCTTCGGGCAGGGCCTGTCGGTCAACGCGGTGCAGATGGCCGCCGCCGTCAACACCCTGGCCAACGGCGGCCTGCGGGTCTCGCCCAGCCTGGTCTCCGGCACCCGCGAGAACGACGAGGGCGCCCGGGTCGGCAGCGGCACCGCCGAGGTGCGCCGCGTCGTCAGCGAGGAGGCGGCCCACGAGACCGCCCGGATGATGGAGCTCGTCACCGGCCCGGAGGGCAGCGCCCCCGGCACCGCGATCCCCGGCTACCGCGTCGCCGGCAAGACCGGCACCGCCCAGCAGGCCGGCACCAACGGCTACGCCAACGGCTACAAGACGGTGTCCTTCGGCGGCTTCGCGCCGGCCGACGAGCCGCGCTTCACCGTCTACGTCGCGGTCAGCAACCCGCAGAACGGCGGCAGCGGCGGCGGCACCGCCGGCCCGGTCTTCCGCAAGGTCATGGCCTACGTGCTCCAGCGCTACGCCGTGCCGCCTACCGGCCGCACCGAGCCGGCGTACCCCGTGCGCTGGTCGGGCAGTGCCGGCACCCCGCCGCTGCCGGGCCTGACCGGTGGCGCGGGCGCTGCCGTCGACGGGGACGCGACCGGCACGGACCCGGCCGACGGTTAGCCTCGACCGGTGCCACCCCCGCAGCCGGACCCGTCGCCCGCGTCGGCCCGACCGGCGGTGACGGTCCCCGTGCCCCTCGCCCAGGTCTGCGCCTGGACCGGCGCGCGGCTCACCCCGCCGGGTGCCGACGCGACCACGGTCACGGGTGTCACGCTGAGCTCCGCACGCGTCGTCCCCGGCGACCTGTACGCCGCCCTCCCGGGCGCCCGCGTGCACGGGGCGCGCTTCGCCGCCGACGCCGTCGCCCAGGGCGCCGTCGCGGTGCTGACCGACGTCGAGGGCGCCGCCCTGCTCGGCGACGCCCGGACGGTGCCGGTGCTGGTGGTCGAGCGTCCCCGCGCGGTGCTGGGCGACCTCGCCTCACGGGTGCACGCCGAGCCGTCGCGGGCGCTCACGCTGCTCGGCGTGACCGGCACGCAGGGCAAGACCACCACGACGCGCCTGCTCGAGGGGGCGCTCCGGGCCGCCGGCGTGCCCGCCGGGGTGGTCGGCACCGTCGGCACCCGGGTGCGCGGCGACGACGTCTCCACCGGCCTGACCACCCCCGAGGCGCCCGACCTGCACGCCCTCTTCGCCCTGATGGTCGAGAGGGGCGTCGTCGCCTGCGCCATGGAGGTCTCCAGCCACGCGCTGGTGATGGGACGGGTCGACGGGGTCGTCTTCGACGCGGCCGCATTCCTCAACCTGGGCCGCGACCACCTCGACTTCCACCGCGACGTCGACGACTACTTCGCCGCGAAGGCGTCGCTGTTCACCGCGGCGCGCGCCCGGCGCGGCCTGACCAACGTCGACGACGAGTGGGGCCGTCGGCTGCTGCGGGTGGCGGAGGTCGAGATGGCGACGTTCTCCGCGACCGGTGCCGACGCGCACTGGCGCGCGGTCGACGTCGAGCTGCACCCCGACCGCTCGCGGTTCACCGCCGTCGGCCCCGACGGCACGGCCCACCCCACCGAGGTCCCGCTGCCCGGCACCTTCAACGTCGTCAACGCCCTGTGCGCGCTCGCGCTGGCGGGCGAGGCCGACCTCGACGTCGCCGCGCTGGCGCGGGTGATGGGCAGCGCCGGGGGCGTCCCGGGCCGGCTCGAGCGCGTCGACGCGGGGCAGGACTTCCTCGCGGTCGTCGACTACGCCCACAAGCCCGACGCCGTCACTGCGGTCCTCGAGGCGCTGCGACCCTCCACGGCCGGGCGGCTCGTGGTGGTGATCGGCGCCGGTGGCGACCGCGACACCGGCAAGCGCCCCGTCATGGGCGAGATCGCCGCCCGGCTGGCCGACGTCGTGGTCGTCACCGACGACAACCCGCGCTCCGAGGACCCCGCCGCGATCCGTGCGGCCGTGCTCGCGGGTGCCGCCGGGGGAGCGGCCGAGCTCGTCGAGGTCGGCGACCGGCGCGAGGCGATCCGGCACGCCGTGGCGCTGGCGCGTCCGGGCGACGCCGTCGTGGTCGCGGGCAAGGGCCACGAGACCGGCCAGACGGTCGGCACCACGACCCACCCGTTCGACGACCGCGTCGAGCTGCGGCGCGCGCTCGAGGAGGTCGGGCGATGATCCCCACGACCCTCGGCGCCCTCGCCGACCTGGTGGGGGGCGAGGTGGTCGACGCCGATCCCGGACTGCAGGTCACCGGTCCCGCGTTCCTCGACAGTCGTGCCCCCGAGCCCGGTGGCCTGTTCGTGGCCCTCGCCGGCGAGCACGTCGACGGCCACGACCACGCCGCCGGAGCCGTCGCCGCAGGAGCCGCGGCCGTCCTGGCCGACCGGGCCACGGGCGCCCCCGCGGTCGTCGTCGACGACGTGCAGGCCGCGCTGCAGCTGCTCGCCCGGCGGGTGCTCGAGCAGCGCCGCGCCGGTCCCGGCGACCTGACCGTCGTCGCGGTGACCGGCTCCCAGGGCAAGACCAGCGCCAAGGACCTGCTCGCCCGCGTGCTGGGCGACGCCGGCGACACCGTCGCCACCGCGGGCTCCTTCAACAACGAGCTGGGCCTGCCGCTCACGGTGCTGCGGCTGACCGGACGCACCCGCTTCCTGGTGCTCGAGATGGGGGCCCGCGGCATCGGCCACCTGACCGAGCTGTGCCGCATCGCCCCGCCCGACGTCTCGCTCGTGCTCAACGTGGGCAAGGCCCACCTCGGCGAGTTCGGCAGCCAGGACAACATCGCCCGGGCGAAGGGCGAGCTGGTCGAGGCGCTCGACGCGGGCCGCGGCGTGGCCGTCCTCAACGCCGACGACCCCCGCGTCACCGGCATGGACGACCGCGCCCCAGGGGTGCCCACGGTGCGCTTCGGGGCGGGACCCTCCGCCGACGTGCGCCTCGACCGGGTCGTCCTCGACGACCTCGGTCGGCCCTCCTTCGACCTGCGGGTCGCCGACGAGGTCGCCCACGTCGACCTGCGGCTGCTCGGCGCCCACCAGGCCGCCAACGCCGCCGCCGCGGCCGCCGTCGGCGTCGCCGTCGGGCTGCGGCTGCCCGACCTCGCGGCGAGCCTGGCCGGCGTCGAGCGCCTGTCGCGCTGGCGCATGGAGCTCTCCGAGCGCGACGACGGCCTGGCCGTGCTCAACGACGCCTACAACGCCAACCCCGACTCGATGGCGGCCGCCCTCGAGACCCTCGCCGGCATCGGCGGCCGGTCCGGACGCCGCACCGTCGCCGTGCTCGGCGAGATGCGCGAGCTCGGCGCCGACGCCGACGACGAGCACGCCGCCGTGGGCGCGCTGGCCGCCGACCTCGGCATCGACGCGCTCGTCGTGGTCGGCGACGCGGCGGCGCCGGCCGCAGCGGCGTACGACGAGCGACGCGGCGCCGCCACGACGCGCCGGGTGGCGACCGCGGACGAGGCGACGGCCTGGCTGCGCCAGAATGTCGCGGGGCCCGACGTGGTCCTGGTCAAGGCCTCCCGGGGCGCCGCGCTCGAGCGCGTGGCCGTCGCCCTGCTCGAGGCCGCACCGTCCGCTGACCCCCAGCCCGCACGAGAGGAGCCCGGTCGTTGAGAGCGCTCCTGCTCGCCGGTGGCATGTCGCTGCTGCTCACCCTGGTCGGCACCCGCTACGCGATCGCGGTGCTGGCCCGGCGAGGCTACGGCCAGCTGATCCGCGACGACGGGCCGACCACCCACCACACCAAGCGAGGCACGCCCACGATGGGCGGCCTGGTGATCGTGGTCGCCACCGTGATCAGCTACTTCCTCGCCCTGCTGGTCACGGGCCGGGGCCCCTCGGCCTCGGCGATGCTGCTGCTCTTCCTCTTCGTGGGTCTCGGCACCGTCGGGTTCCTCGACGACTACATCAAGATCTCCCGCCAGCGCAGCCTCGGCCTGCGGAGCCGGGCGAAGCTCATCGGCCAGACCTTCGTGGCGCTCGCCTTCGGGGCGCTGGCGCTCTCGCCCTGGCTGGCCGACGACCGCGGCCAGACCCCGGCGGGCCAGACCATCTCCTTCATCCGCGACCCGCGTGACTGGACCCTGCCCGCCGTCGTGGTGGTGCTCTTCATCTGGCTGCTGATCGCGGGCAGCAGCAACGCCGTCAACCTCACCGACGGCCTCGACGGCCTCGCGGCCGGCGCCTCGGTCATGGTGTTCGGCGCCTACACCATCGTCGGCATCTGGCAGAACAACCAGTCGTGCGCGCTCTCCCCGGGGCCCGCCTGCTACGAGGTGCGCGACCCGCTCGACCTCGCCATCGTGGCGGCGGCCATCACCGGCGCCTGCTTCGGGTTCCTCTGGTGGAACGCCAGCCCGGCCAAGATCTTCATGGGCGACACCGGCTCGCTCGCGCTCGGCGGCGCGCTGGCCGGGTTCGCGGTGCTGACCCGCACCGAGCTGCTGCTGGCGGTGCTCGGCGGCCTGTTCGTCATCCAGACCCTCTCGGTCATCCTGCAGGTCGGCTTCTTCAAGCTCAGCAAGGGCAAGCGGCTGTTCCGGATGGCCCCGCTGCACCACCACTTCGAGATGCTCGGCTGGGAGGAGATCACCGTGGTGATCCGGTTCTGGCTGATCGCCGGCATCTTCGTGGCCGTGGGACTCGGCATCTTCTACGCCGAGTGGGTGGCGGGCGTATGACCGCGCGCGACGTCCCTCGTGACGTCCCTCGTGACGTCTCCGGCCTGCGCCGCGACTCCGACTGGGGCGGGCTGAAGGTCGTCGTCGCCGGGTTCGGCGTCTCCGGCTACGCCGCCGCCGACAACCTCACCTTCCTGGGCGCCGACGTGACGGCGCTCGACGAGTTGGTCACCGACGACCGACGTGAGCAGGCCGACCTGCTCGAGAGCCTCGGCGCCACGGTGCGGCTGGGGGAGGGCACCACGGCCACCCTGCCCCACGGCGTCGACCTCGTCGTGACGTCGCCGGGCTGGTCGCCCAGCGCCCCCCTGCTCGCCCAGGCGCTGGCGCGCGAGGTCCCGGTGTGGGGCGAGGTCGAGCTCGCCTGGCGGCTGCGCGACCTCACGGCCGAGGGCGGGCCCGCGCCCTGGCTCGCCGTGACCGGCACCAACGGCAAGACGACCACGGTGCAGATGCTCGAGGCGATGCTCCGGACAGCGGGCCTGCGCGCCGTCGCCGCCGGCAACGTCGGGCTCCCGCTCGTCGAGGCGGTGATGGATCCCGCCCCCCGCGACGTGATCGCCGTCGAGCTCTCCAGCTTCCAGCTGCACTGGACCCACAGCATGCGCGCGCAGTCGGCCGCGGTCCTCAACGTCGCCGAGGACCACCTCGACTGGCACGGCGGCCTGCAGCAGTACGCCGCCGACAAGGGCCGGGTCTACGCCGGGGTCGAGCGCGCCTGCGTCTACAACGTCGCCGACCCGGTGACCGAGCAGCTCGTGCGCGACGCCGACGTGACCGAGGGTGCCCGCGCCATCGGGTTCACCCTCGGCACGCCGGGCGTCGGCATGCTCGGCGTCGTCGACGACGTGCTCGCCGACCGTGCCTTCGTCGACGACCGGCAGCGCTCGGCCGCCGAGCTCGCCACCCTCGCCGACCTCGCCAGCGACGCCCCCCACTTCGTCGCCGACGCCCTGGCCGCCGCCGCGCTCGCCCGCTCCCACGGCGTGCCGCCGGTGGCGGTGCGCGACGCCCTGCGCGCCTTCCGCCCGGGCGACCACCGGATCTCGGTGGTCGCCGAGTCCGGCGGCGTCACGTGGGTCGACGACTCAAAGGCCACCAACCCGCACGCCGCCCTGGCCTCGCTGCGCGCCTACGACCCGGTGGTCTGGGTCGCGGGCGGCCTGGCCAAGGGCGCCCGCTTCGACGACCTGGTGCGCGAGGTCCGCGACCGGCTGCGGGGCGTGGTGCTGCTCGGCCGCGACGCCCCCGTGGTGGCCGAGGCGCTGCGACGACACGCGCCCGATGTGCCCGTGATCGACGTGGGGTCCGGGGAGGATGGGGCGCGACCCATGGACCTCGTGGTCGAGGGTGCTGCGTCGCTGGCCCGACCGGGCGACACGGTGCTCCTGGCCCCGGGGTGTGCCTCGATGGACATGTTCACCGACTACGGCGCTCGCGGCGATGCCTTCGCCGAGGCGGTACGCCGGCGGACCTGAGCTCGTCCGTCGGGTGGGGAGCAGGGAGCAACCGCCCGTCGGCCGGAGGGAGACCAGGTGAGCGTCACCGAGCTGAGGGCCTGGTGCACCGACCGCGGCGACGTCGTACGACGCACGCTCGAGCGGCCGCTGACCTCCTACTACCTGCTGCTCGGCGCGACGGTCATGCTGCTCGCCATCGGGCTGATGATGGTGCTGAGCGCCTCCAGCGTGCTCTCCTACCGGGTCTACGGCGACAGCTACACGATCTTCCTGCGCCAGGTCACCTGGGTGGCGATCGCGCTCCCCGCCGCCCTCCTCGTCAGCAAGGTGCCCCGTCGGCTGCTGCGGTTCCTGGCCTGGCCCGGCGTGGTGCTGGCGGCCGTGCTCATCGCCCTGACCGCGACCTCGCTGGGGGTCGAGGTCAACGGCAACCGCAACTGGCTGCGCCTCGGGCCGGTCCAGGTCCAGCCGTCCGAGGTGGCCAAGCTCGCCACGGTGCTCTGGGCGGCCGACGTCTACGCCCGCAAGGACCGCCTGCTGGCCAACCCGTGGCAGGTGCTGGTGCCGGTGGTGCCGGTGGTCGGGCTGGTGGCCGGCCTCGTCGTCCTCCAGAAGGACCTCGGCACCGCCCTGGTGCTCTTCGCCATCCTGCTCGGCATGCTCTGGGTGGTCGGGCTCCCGGCGCGGCTGTTCGGCATCGGCGTCTCGGTCGTCGGTGTCGCCGCCTTCTACCTCGCCGCCACCTCCAGCCACCGGCGTGAGCGCCTGACCAGCTTCGCCGACCCCTTCCAGGACTTCCAGGGCTCGGGGTGGCAGGCGGGCCACGGCCTGCTCGGCATGTCGAGCGGCGGCATCCTCGGCAAGGGCCTGTCGGCCTCCCAGCAGAAGTGGGGCACCCTGCCCGAGGCCCACAACGACTTCATCTTCGCCGTGCTGGGCGAGGAGCTGGGCCTGGTCGGCACCCTGCTCGTGCTCGTGCTCTTCGGCCTGATCGCCTACGCCGCCGTGCGCCTCGCCGTCACCACCGCCGACCCGTTCGTGCGCTATGCGTCCGCCGGCATCACCATCTGGCTCATGGCGCAGACCCTCATCAACGTCGGGATGGTGCTCGCGCTGCTGCCCGTCATCGGCATCCCGCTGCCGTTGATCTCAGCCGGGGGGTCGAGCCTGGTGCCCACCCTCGTCGCGCTCGGCCTGCTGGTGCGCTTCGCCCGCGAGGAGCCCGAGGCGGCCGCCGCGCTGCGCCACCGCCGTCGTCGCGACCGGGGCGCCGGCGAGGTGCCTGCCACGCTGGCCCGGGGCCTGCGCGGCACCCGCCGGCCGGTCCCGTCGGGGCGAGGCTCGTGAGCGGACCGCTGCGGGTGCTGCTCGCCGGCGGCGGCTCGGCCGGGCACACCTCGCCGCTGCTCGCGACCGCCGACGCGCTGCGCCGTCGCGACCCCGACACCCAGGTCACCGCCCTCGGCACCGCCCGCGGGCTCGAGACCCGCGTGGTGCCGGAAGCGGGCTACCCGCTCGAGCTGGTGCCCGCGGTGCCGCTGCCGCGCCGCCCCTCCGGCGACCTGCTGCGGGTGCCTGGCCGGGTGCGCGAGGCACTGAGGGCCACCACCGAGGTGCTCGACCGGGTGCGGCCCGACGTCGTGGTGGGCTTCGGCGGCTACGTCTCGGTGCCCGCCTACCTCGCCGCGCGCCGCCGCCGGCTGCCCCTCGTGGTCCACGAGGGCAACGCGCTGCCGGGCATCGCCAACCGGCTCGGCGCCCGCCTCACCAGCCACGTCGCCACCTCCTTCCCCGACACCGAGCTGCGGCACGGGGTCTTCGTCGGGCTCCCGGTGCGCCGCATGATCAGCGCCCTCGACCGCGCGGCCCTGCGCGACGAGGCCCGCGAGCACTTCGGGCTGCGCCCCGACCGGCCCGTGCTGCTGGTCACTGGTGGCAGCCAGGGGGCGCGCCGCCTCAACGACGCCGTCGCGGGCGCGGCGCAGGCCTTCTCCGACGCCGAGGTGCAGGTGCTCCACGTCGTCGGCCCCAAGGGCAGCGCGACCCCCGCCCTCGCGGCACCCTCGGCGGCCGCCCCCTACGTCGTCGTCGACTTCGTCTCCCGCATGGACCTCGCGTACGCCGCTGCCGACGCCGTGCTGTGCCGCGCGGGCAGCAACACCGTCACCGAGGTCAGCGGGGTCGGGCTCCCGGCGGTCTACGTGCCGCTGCCGATCGGCAACGGCGAGCAGGCGCTCAACGCCCGGCCCGTGGTCGACGCGGGTGGCGGGCTGCTGCAGCCCGACGCCGAGGTCACCGCGCCCTGGGTGGCCGACACCCTGCCCGACCTGCTCCGCGACGAGGCGCGCCTGGCGGCCATGTCGCGTGCCGCGCGCGACGTGGTCCCGCTGGACGCCGACGAGCGGCTCGCCGAGATGGTCGTGGCGGCCGCGCGGTCCGGGGGTGCCGCATGAGGGTCCCCGTCCCCGACGAGCTGCTGCCCGCCGACCGGCTCGGCGCCGTGCACTTCGTCGGCATCGGCGGCGCCGGCCTGTCCGGCATCGCCCGCATCATGCTCGCCCGCGGCCTCACCGTCTCGGGCAGCGACGCCAAGGCCTCGCCGACCCTCGAGGCGCTCGAGGCGCTGGGCGCCACCTGCCACGTCGGCCACGACGCCGCGCACGTCGAGGGCGCCGACACGGTCGTGGTGTCGACCGCGGTGCGCGAGACCAACCCCGAGGTCGTCGCCGCCCTCGAGCGGGGCCTGCGGCTGCTGCCGCGCTCCGCAGCGCTCGAGTCGGTGATGCAGGGCCGTCGGGTGGTCGCGGTCGCCGGCACCCACGGCAAGACGACGACGACCTCGCTGCTCACCGTCGCGCTCCAGCACTGCGGCGCCGACCCGTCCTTCGCGATCGGCGGCGACCTCAACGAGACCGGCTCCAACGCCCACGAGGGCAGCGGCGGGCTCTTCGTCGCCGAGGCCGACGAGAGCGACGGCGCCTTCCTCGTCTACTCGCCCCACGCCGCGCTGGTGACCAACGTCGAGGCCGACCACCTCGACAACTACGGCACGCCCGAGGCCTACCGCGACGCGTTCGACGCCTTCGCCGACCGCATCGAGCCCGGGGGGCTGCTCGTGGTGTGCGCCGACGACCCCGGGGCCGACCGGCTCGCCGGCGTCGCCGCCGACCGCGGGCTGCGCGTCGTACGCACCGGTGAGCGGGCGGACGCCGAGGTGAGGGCCGTCGACCTGCGCTTCGCCGGCACCACCTCGAGCTTCACCGTCGTCGACCGCGGCGAGACCCTCGGCGAGGTCGTGCTGCGGATCCCGGGCCGGCACTACGTGCTCGACGCCCTGGCCGCGCTCGCCTGCGGGCTGCGGCTCGGCTTCGACTTCGCCGACCTCGCCCGCGGCCTCGGGGCCTTCTCCGGCACCCGCCGGCGCATGGAGGCCAAGGGCGAGGTGGCCGGCGTGCGGGTCTACGACTCCTACGCCCACCACCCGCAGGAGATCGCGGGTGACCTCCAGGCCGCGCGGGCCGTGGCCGGCGACGGCCGGCTGCTCGTCGCCTTCCAGCCCCACATGGTCTCGCGCACCCGCATCTTCGGCGCCGACATGGGCCGCGCCCTGGGGGCCGCCGACACCGTCGTGGTGATGGAGATCTACCTCGCGCGCGAGGACCCCGAGCCCGGCGTCACCGGCGCGCTCGTCGCCGACGCGGTGCCGCTGCCCGCCGCCGACGTCGTCCTCGAGCCCTCGTGGTCGGCCGTCGCGGGCCACCTCGTCGACCGGGCGCGACCGGGCGACCTGGTCCTGACCCTCGGGGCGGGCGACGTCACGCTGCTCGGCCCGCAGGTGCTCGAGCTGCTCGCCGAGCGCCACGGGAGCGGACGTGCGTAGCCCGCTCGCCCGGGTGCGCCGGGGCGCCAGGCTGCCGTCGCAGCGCCGCAGCGGGGCCGGTGCTTCCGGCGCCGAGCGGGTGCCGACCAGCACCGGGCCCGACGAGCAGACGGTGCGGCTCGCGCGCGACGACTTCGCCAGGCGTCGCAAGGCCGGCCGACGTCGTCGCTGGCGCACGGTGGCCCTGGCGCTCCTCGTCGTCGTCGTGGTGGGTGCGGCCGGGTGGCTCGTGCTGGGCTCCCCCTACCTGCTGGCCGAGCGCACCCGCGTCGACGGCGCCGGTGAGGTCGGACAGGGCCGGGTGGTCTCGGCCGCCGACGTCCCGGTCGGCGTGCCGCTGGCGCGCGTCGACCTCGACGCCGTGCGACAGCGGGTCGAGGCGATCCCGGCGGTCGAGAGCGCCGACGTCTCGCGCAGCTGGCCGCACACGGTGCGCGTCCAGGTCACGCCGCGCACGCCGGTGGCGAGGGTCGCCGGCGGCACGGCGCCCGAGGGCGAGGTCGCCGTCCTCGACGCGTCGGGCACCACCTTCGCCGCCGCCCCGGTGCGGGCCGAGGGCCTGCCCGAGGTGCGGCTGGCCGACGGCGTCGACGCCGAGGGCGTCACCGAGGCCGCGGCCGTCGTCTCGGCCCTGCCCGCCGACCTCGGACGGCGCGTCGCGACCGTCGACGTCGCCAGCGTCGACGAGGTCGTGCTCGGCCTGCGAGGCGGCCGCACGGTGCAGTGGGGGAGCGCGGAGCAGTCCGCGACGAAGGCCGAGGTGCTGGGCGTGCTGCTCGCGCAGGTGCCCAGGAGCGTCGACGAGGTCGACGTCTCGGTGCCGGGCCGTCCCACCACCCGCTGACGACCTGTCGACAATTTCTCGACGCGCCGCGCGTGTCTGCGCGGTGCGGGACGGGGGAGCACCTAACTTCGTCTCACCGCCCCAGGTTGACATAACGTTAAGCCTCCACTGGAGGGTTAAGGTTCCGGGTCTCCCAGCAGGGCAGCGACGCGGGTCGCCTGGGCGGTACTTCCCCGGACCAGCCAGCAGACCAACCAGTGAGAGGCAACCGCCGTGGCAGCACCGCAGAACTACCTGGCCGTGATCAAGGTCGTGGGTATCGGTGGAGGTGGAGTCAACGCCGTCAACCGGATGATCGAGGTCGGTCTGAAGGGTGTCGAGTTCATCGCCATCAACACCGACGCCCAGGCCCTGCTCATGTCCGACGCCGACGTCAAGCTCGACATCGGCCGCGAGCTCACCCGTGGCCTCGGTGCCGGCGCCAACCCCGGCGTCGGCGCGCAGGCCGCCGAGGACCACGCGGAGGAGATCGAGGAGGTGCTCAAGGGCGCCGACATGGTCTTCGTGACCGCGGGCGAGGGCGGTGGCACCGGCACCGGTGGCGCGCCCGTCGTGGCCAAGATCGCCCGCTCCCTCGGCGCGCTGACGATCGGCGTGGTCACCCGCCCCTTCATGTTCGAGGGCCGTCGTCGCGCCACCTCCGCGGAGGAGGGCATCGCCACGCTGCGCGAGGAGGTCGACACCCTCATCGTCATCCCGAACGACAAGCTGCTCTCGATCAGCGACCGCAACGTCTCGATGCTCGACGCCTTCAAGCAGGCCGACCAGGTGCTGCTGCAGGGTGTCTCCGGCATCACCGACCTGATCACCACCCCGGGCCTGATCAACCTCGACTTCGCCGACGTCAAGTCGGTCATGTCCAACGCCGGCTCGGCGCTGATGGGCATCGGCTCGGCGCGCGGTGACAACCGTGCCGTCGAGGCCGCCGAGCTCGCCGTGTCGAGCCCGCTGCTCGAGGAGTCCATCGACGGCGCCCAGGGCGTGCTGCTCTCCATCGCGGGCGGCTCCGACCTCGGCCTGTTCGAGATCAACGAGGCGGCCGCCATGGTCGCCGACGCGGTGCACGACGAGGCCAACATCATCTTCGGTGCCACCATCGACGACGCCCTCGGCGACGAGGTGCGGGTCACCGTCATCGCCGCCGGCTTCGAGGGCGGCCGGCCGAAACGTCGCGACGAGGGCCAGAGCCTGCGTCCCCGCCCGGCCGCGCAGCCGCAGAGCCAGGAGGAGACCCGTGCCGCCGCCCGGGCGCTGGCCGAGCAGCGCCGCGCCGAGCAGACCGGGAGCGCCCCGCGGCGCGAGCCGGTGACGGTCGGCGCTCCGGCGGGCCAGGCCCACGGTCAGCAGGTCGAGCAGGCTCGCCCCGAGCCCACGTCCGCCCCGGAGCGGCCGGCGGCGCCGCGCAGCACCTCCGGGTGGGGCGCGCGTGACGACGACGAGCTCGACGTCCCCGACTTCCTGAAGTAGGGGCGCCCGCTGTACGCCTCGCGCGAGCGCACCGGCCCCGTCGAGCTGGCCTTCACCGACCGGCTCGGCGGGGTCAGTGCCGCGCCGTACGACGAGCTCAACCTCGCGCTCGTCGGCGGCGACGACCCGGTGGCCCTCGGGACCAATCTCGAGCGGCTCGTCGACGACTTCGCCCCCGGCGCAGCCGTGGCCGACATGAGCCAGGTGCACGGTGAGCGGGTCGTGGAGGCCGGGGGTCCGCGCGAGCGGTGCGACGGCATCGTCACCGACCGCCCCGACGTGGTGCTGCTGGTGCGGGTGGCCGACTGCGTGCCGGTGCTGCTGGCCGATCCCGATGCCGGCGTGATCGGGGCCGCCCACGCCGGTCGCCCCGGCATGGCGGCCGGGGTGGTGCCGGCCACCGTGTCGCGGATGCGCGAGCTCGGGGCGCACCGGGTGCAGGCGTGGCTCGGGCCCTCGGTGTGCGGGCGCTGCTACGAGGTGCCCGCAGCGCTGCGGTCGGAGGTCGCGGCCGTCGAGCCGGCGTCCGCGTCGACCACCAGCTGGGGCACCCCGGCGCTCGACGTGGGCGCGGGGGTCCGGGCGCAGCTCGAGCGCGACGGCGTCGAGGTGCACGACCGGGCCCGCTGCACGCGCGAGTCGCCCGACCTCTACTCCCACCGTCGTGACGGCGACCGGGCCGGCCGCCTGGCCGGCGTGATCCGGAGGCACCGGTGAGCCGGGAGCAGGAGCTCGCCGACCGCCTCGAGCGGGTGCGCGAGCGCATCCAGGGCGCGTGCGACGAGGCCGGCCGTGCGGTCGACGACGTCACCCTCGTGGTCGTGACCAAGTTCTTCCCGGCCTCCGACGTGCGGCTGCTCGCCCGGCTCGGCGTGCGCGACGTCGGCGAGAACCGCCACCAGGAGGCGGAGGCCAAGGCGGCCGAGCTCGCCGACCTCGACCTCGCGTGGCACTACGTCGGTGGCCTGCAGAGCAACAAGGCGGCGGCCGTCGCCCGCTACGCCGACGCGGTGCACTCCCTCGACCGGGCCAAGCTCGTGAGCGGGCTCGCGCGCGGTGCGGGGGAGCGCGGCCACGACCTCGACGTGCTGGTGCAGGTCAGCCTCGACCCGCCCGACGCCGACCACGGCCCCGGGGGCCGGGCCGGCGCCGACATCGCCGACGTGCCCGCGCTGGTCGAGCGGGTGCAGCAGGCCGAGGGCCTGCGGCTGCGCGGGGTGATGGCCGTCGCCCCGCTCGGCGCCGACCCCGACCCGGCGTTCGCGCGGCTGGCCGAGGTGGCCGCCGACGTACGCCGCCTCGAGCCCGCCGCCACCTGGATCTCCGCCGGAATGAGCGGTGACCTCGAGCAGGCCGTGCGCCACGGCGCGACACACCTTCGTGTCGGCTCCGCGGTGCTCGGTCCGAGACCTTCCAACCAGTAGCCTCCGAGACGTTCCTGCCCCGGCCGTGCCGGGGCCGGGGCACCGGTCGGCGGCATGACGAGAGCAGAGGAAACACATCATGAGTGCCATGCGGAAGATGGGCGTCTACCTCGGTCTGCTCGAGGACGCCGACGGCGCCTACGACGAGCCCGGGCGCGACGAGGAGCGTCGCGACACCCGCGTCGCCCCCGCCGCGCAGGCGTCGCCCGAGACCGAGCCCTCCGCGCCGGTCGCGCGCCTCGACGAGCGTCGTCGCCAGGTCCCGAGCCAGGCCGGACCCGGGGCCCGCCCGACGCCGTCGGTCGCGCCGCTGTCGCGCATCACGACGCTGCACCCGCGCACCTACAACGAGGCCCGGGTCATCGGCGAGAACTTCCGTGACGGCGTGCCGGTGATCATGAACCTCTCCGAGATGGACGACAACGACGCCAAGCGGCTCGTCGACTTCGCCGCCGGGCTGGTCTTCTCGGTGCGCGGCACCATCGAGCGCGTGACCAACAAGGTCTTCCTGCTCTCGCCGCCCAACGTGTCGGTCGCCGCGGAGGACAAGCAGCGGATCGCCGAGAACGGCTTCTTCAACCAGAGCTGAGCCCTGGTTCGCGAGGTGTTGGCGCGTTCTCCTAGGCTTCCCCCGTGTTCCTCATCGGCCAGATCATCAACCTGGTCCTCAACACCTTCATCGTGCTGCTGTTCGTGCGCCTGATCGTCGACTGGGTCCAGATCTTCGCGCGGTCCTGGGTGCCCAAGGGGCCCGTGCTCGTGGTCCTCGAGGTCGTCTACAGCATCACCGACCCGCCGGTGATGGCGCTGCGCCGCGTCATCCCGCCGCTGCGGCTGGGCGGCATGGCGCTCGACCTGAGCTTCATCGTGCTGCTCGTGCTGTGCTACGTCCTGCTGGGCGTCAACGGCGCGATCTTCCTGCGCTGAGCCGCCCCCGACGCGCTGCTCGGCGGGGGTCCACGCCCCGCTAGGGTGCGGACCATGCCGCTGACACCCGAGGACGTCCGCAACAAGCGCTTCCAGCCCGTCCGGCTGCGTCGCGAGGGCTACGACATGGGGGAGGTCGACGCCTTCCTCGACGAGGTCGAGTCCGAGCTGCAGCGGCTGCTGAAGGAGAACGACGAGCTGCGGCGCCAGGCGGGCGTCGAGGCGGGTGCCGCCGTGCCCGGGGGCCTGTCGGCCCCAGCCCAGGAGTCGAGCCAAGACGCGAGCGAGGACGCGGGCGAGGACGCGGGCGAGGACGCGGGTGAGGACGCCGGCGCGACGACGGCGGCGCCCGCGACCGAGCCGGCCGCGCCGCAGGTGGAGCAGGTCAAGGTCACCACGGCCGCCGAGGCGTCCGCCGCAGCGACCCGGCTGCTCGAGCTCGCGACCCGCAACGCCGACGAGGTCGTCGCGGAGGCCCGGGAGGAGGCGCAGCAGATCGTCTCCAGCGCCCGCGAGCAGGCCGACACCCTCGACCGCGAGGCCCGCACGCGTGCCGGCAACCTCGACCAGGAGACCGAGACCCGGCGCAGCGAGGCCACCTCGGCGATCGCCTCCGAGAAGCAGCGCCTCGACGAGGAGGTCGAGGGCCTGCGCGCCTTCGAGCGGGAGTACCGCAGCCGGCTGCGCAGCTACTTCACCCAGCAGCTCGACGCCCTCGACGGCAAGGGCGAGGGTGGGGAGCTGCCCGCCGCCCACGGCCACCCGCAGGACAGCGCCGACCACGGCGAGCACCAGGGCTGAAGCGGCGCCCTCCGACGCACGACGGGCCCACCGGGAGACCTCCCGGTGGGCCCGTCGCGTGTGTCCGGCGGCGTCCTAGAGCCGGGCGACCGCGAACCTGACCCCGAGCTCGTCGTCGCCGTGGGGCAGGTCGCCCCCCGCGTCGACGCGCTCCACCGACGTGGCGAGCACCTCGGTCGCGATGAGGTCGCCGTGCTCGGCGACCGCCTCGGCCGCCTCGCCGTCGGTCGCCGCCCAGGTCAGCGTGATCCGGTCGGAGACCTCGAAGCCGGAGCCCTTGCGGGCCTCCTGCACCATCCGCACCACCTCGCGGGCCAGGCCGGCGCGGCGCAGCCCGGCGGTGAGCTCGAGGTCCAGCGCCACGGTCTCGCCCTGCTCGTTGACCACCGACCAGCCCTCGCGGGGGCGCTCGGACAGGATCACCTCGTCGGCGAGCACCTCGACGGGGCTGCCGTCGACCTCGACCTCGGCCCGGCCGTCCCGGGCCAGGGCGTCGGCCAGGGCGCCCGCGTCGGCCGCCGCGATCGCGGCGGCGACGTGGGGGGTCTGCTTCGCGAAGCGCTTGCCCAGCGCCCGGAAGCTGCCCTTCGCGCTGTGGTCGACCAGGCCCTCGCCGGCGGCCGACAGCGGCTCGACGGCGTGCACGTTGAGCTCCTCGGCCACCTCCCGGCGCAGCTCCTCGCCGAGGCGGGCGTGGGCCGAGGTGCCCACCAGCGCCCGGCGCAGCGGCTGCCGGGTCCGCACCTTGGCCTCGGCCCGCGCCGCCCGGCCGAGCTCCACCACGCGCCGCGCGAGCCGCATGCCTGCCGACAGCTCGGTGTCGACGAGGTCCGTGCGCGCGCTCGGCCACTGCGACAGGTGCACCGACTCGGGGGCGTCGGCGTCGGTCGAGGCGACCAGGTCGCCCCAGACCCGCTCGGTGACGAACGGTGCCATCGGCGCCATCAGCTGCGTGACGAGCAGCAGGCACTCGTGCAGGGTGGCGTACGCCGCGTGGTCGCCGTCCCAGAAGCGGCGGCGCGAGCGGCGGACGTACCAGTTCGACAGGTCGTCGACGTACGCCGCCACCAGCTGGCCCGCGCGCTGGGTGTCGAAGGCCTCCATCGCCGCGGTGACGTCGGCGACCAGCCGGTGCGCCTCCGAGAGCGCCCAGCGGTCGAGCACGGGCCGCTCGGCGGGCGGGGCGGCCTCGGAGCCGGCCGGCGTCCAGCCGGCCAGGTTGGCGTAGAGCACCTGGAAGGCCACGGAGTTCCAGTAGGTCAGCAGGACCTTGCGGACGGTCTCCTGGATGGTGGCGTGGCCGACGCGGCGCGCGGCCCACGGGGAGCCTCCTGCGGCCATGAACCACCGGACGGCGTCGGCTCCGTGCTCGTCCATCAGCGGGATCGGCTCGAGGATGTTGCCGAGGTGCTTCGACATCTTGCGGCCGTCCTCGGCCAGGATGTGGCCCAGGCAGAGCACGTCGACGTAGCTCGACCGCTCGAAGACGAGCGTGCCGACCGCCATCAGGGTGTAGAACCAGCCGCGGGTCTGGTCGATCGCCTCGCAGATGAAGTCGGCCGGGTAGGCCTGCTCGAGGCGCTCCGCCGAGCCCTCGACGTGGGGGTAGCCCCACTGCGCGAAGGGCATCGAGCCGGAGTCGAACCACGCGTCGATGACCTCCGGCACCCGCCGCGCCTGCAGCACGCAGCCCTCGGCGGGGCACGCGAAGTCGACCTCGTCGACGAAGGGACGGTGCGGGTCGAGCCCGGCCTGGTCGGCGCCGGTGAGCTCGGAGAGCTCGGCGCGCGAGCCCACGCAGGTCTGGTGGCCCTCGGAGCAGCGCCAGATCGGCAGCGGGGTGCCCCAGTAGCGGCTGCGCGAGAGCGCCCAGTCGATGTTGTTCTCGAGCCAGTCGCCGTAGCGGCCGTGCTTGATGGTGGCCGGGTGCCAGGTGGTGCGCTCGTTCTCGCGCAGCAGGTCGTCCTTGACCGCGGTGGTGCGGACGTACCACGACGGCTGGGCGTAGTAGAGCAGCGCGGTGTGGCAGCGCCAACAGTGCGGGTAGCTGTGCTCGTAGGGCAGGTGGCGGAACAACCGGCCCCTTGCGGTGAGGTCGGCGACGAGGTCGGTGTTGGCGTGGCGGAAGAACTGACCGCCGACCAGGCCGATGCCCTCCTCGAACTCGCCGCGGGGCGTGATCGGGTTGACCATCGCCACGCCGTTGCGACGGCAGGAGGCGAAGTCGTCCTCGCCGAACGCGGGGGACTGGTGCACCAGCCCGGTGCCGTCCTCGGCGGTGACGTAGTCCTCGGCCACGACGTAGTGGGCGTCGGGCAGGTCGTCGGCGTCGGTGCGCGCGGGCCACTCGAGCAGGGTGAAGGGGCGCTCGTAGGTCCAGCCGACCATCTCGGCGCCGGTGAAGCGGTCCTCGACCTCCCAGCCCTCGCCCAGCGCGGCGCCGACCAACGACTCGGCGACCACGACGGTCTCGTCGCCGTCGGTGGCGGTGACGTAGGTCAGGTCGGGGTGCACGGCCACGAGGGCGTTCGAGACCAGCGTCCAGGGCGTCGTGGTCCAGATGAGCAGCGAGACGGCGCCGGCGTACGGACCGGAGGTGATCGGCATCCGCACGTAGACCGAGGGGTCGGTCACGGTCTCGTAGCCCTGGGCGAGCTCGTGGTCGGACAGGCCGGTGCCGCAGCGCGGGCAGTAGGGCGCGACCCGGTAGTCCTCGACCAGCAGGCCCTTGGCGTGGATCTGCTTCAGCGCCCACCACACGGAGTCGACGTACTCGGGGTCCATGGTGCGGTAGGGCTCGCGCATGTCGAGCCAGCAGCCCATGCGGTCGGTCATCTCCTCCCACAGGCCGACGTAGCGGGAGACCGACTCGCGGCAGCGCTCGTTGAACTCGGCGATCCCGAACGCCTCGATGTCGGCCTTGCCGGAGAAGCCCAGCTCCTTCTCGACGGCCAGCTCGACGGGCAGGCCGTGGCAGTCCCAGCCCCCCTTGCGGTTGACCTGGTAGCCCTGCATCGTCTTGAAGCGCGGGAAGACGTCCTTGAAGGTGCGCGACTCGATGTGGTGCGTGCCGGGGCGGCCGTTGGCGGTGGGCGGGCCCTCGAAGAAGGTCCAGGTGCCCAGCTCGCCGTCCTCGTTGCGGGCCACGGAGCGGGCGAAGACGTCGCGCTCGGCCCAGAAGGCCATCACCTCGCGCTCCATCGCCGGCAGGTCGACCTGCGGCGGTACGGCGCGGTAGCGGGGCACCTCGGCGTCGGCGACGTCGGCGGCGGCGTCGGTGGCGGGGGTGGTGTGTGACGGGGTCACGTGCGGTCCTCGGGTGGTCGGCCGACCGGTGGGTCGGGGCTGGTCGATCCCGAAGGGACGAGGCGCTCGTCGAGGCCCCGCGGTACCACCCTCCTTGCCCGGTCGCCGCCGTGGTGGGGCTGCGTCCGGGCCTCTCTTGCTCACCGCTGCCGGTTCTACTCCCGCCCCTCTCGGGGTGGTTTCCTCCGGCGGCTCCGGGTGATCTTCGTCGCCTGCCGTGCCACCGGGCTCCCACCGTCCCCGGCTCGCTCCTGGCCTGAGCAGGGGACTACTCGTCCCATCTCCGCCGTGCGGTACGCCGAGTCTAGCCCCGCTCGTGGCGTGCCCCCGCCACGAGGCACGGCCCGGAGGTGGTTGTCGCCGCCGACCGGGCCACATATCCTCCGGCCACCCGCGCACCGTCCCCGTGTGTGCGCGCCTCTCGCGAAGGGTGCCGCCCCATGGCCTCAGCCCGTTCGAAGTCCCTGGTCGGCCGGGTGGGTGCCGCTGCCCGCAAGGTGGCCGCCGGCGCCACGGGCGCGGCCACCGGAGCCGCCCGTGCCGCCGGGCTCGCCGGCGACGCCCCCGAGCCCGAGGAGGCGCCCGCGACGAAGGCGCCCGCGAAGAAGGCACCCGCCAAGAAGGCACCCGCCAAGAAGGCACCCGCCAAGAAGGCACCCGCCAAGAAGGCGACGGCCACGAAGGCACCCGCTGGAAAGGCGCCCGCGACGAAGGCACCCGCCAAGAAGGCGCCCGCGAAGAAGGCGCCCGCGACGAAGGCGCCCGCGAAGAAGGCGCCCGCCACGAAGGCACCCGCCAAGAAGGCGCCCGCGAAGAAGGCGCCCGCGAAGAAGGCGCCCGCGACGAGGACGGTCCCCGCCGCCGAGCTGGCCCCCCAGCTCGTCGTGCTCGAGCAGGAGAGCCCCTGGACGCCCGAGGAGCTGGAGGGGGTGCGCGAGCAGCTGCTCGGCGACGTCGAGCGGCTGCGCGGCGAGCTCACCGAGGTGGAGGGCGACCTGGCCGGCATGATCGAGAACTCCGGCGAGGGGTCGGGCCACGACCAGGCCGACGTCGGCTCCGCGTCGTTCGAGCGCGACCAGGAGCGTCAGATCGTCAACAACGCCCGTGACATGCTGGAGCAGAGCCAGCACGCGCTGGAGCGCATCGACGGCGGCACCTACGGCCAGTGCGAGACCTGTGGCCGGCCGATCGGCAAGAACCGCTTGATGGCGTTCCCGCGGGCGACGCTCTGCCTGAGCTGCAAGCAGCGCGAGGAGCGCCGCTGACCCGTCCGACGACCCCGAGGGGTGACCCGTGCCCGCACGTCCGCGCCGTACGACGCTGACGCTCCTGGTCGGGGCTCTCGGGCTCGCGGTCGACCAGGCCACCAAGGTCCTCGCCGTGCGCGAGCTCACCGGCCGCGAGCCGGTCGAGGTGGTCGGCAGCTGGCTCCGGCTCACCCTGGTCTACAACCCGGGGGCGGCCTTCGGCGCGGGCTCGGGCATCACGCCGGTCATCACGGTCGTCGCGATCGCGGCGACGCTGGCGGTGCTGTGGTACTCCTGGCAGGTGCGCCACCTCGGGTGGGCGCTCGCGCTCGGGCTGCTCCTGGCCGGCGTGACCGGCAACCTGGTCGACCGGCTGCTGCGCGACCCGGGGCCGTTCCGCGGCCACGTGGTCGACTTCCTCGCGCTGCCGAGGTGGCCGGTGTTCAACGTGGCCGACATGTGCATCAACGTCGCCGGAGTGCTGCTCGTGGTGCTGCTCCTGCGCGGCACCGGCCTCGACGGCGAGAACGTGCCCGACGGCCGCGAGGAGCCGACGGCGCAGCCCGGCCACCGCGCCGAGGAGGGGGGCCGGTGAGCGACGGCGACGAGCGGAGCCTCGAGGTCCCGGAGGGTCTCGCGGGAGAGCGCGTCGACGCCGGCCTCGCCCGCATGTTCGGCATCTCGCGCAGCAAGGCGGCCGACCTGGTCCTGGCGGGCCGGGTGCTGCTCGACGGGACGGGTGCCGCGAAGTCCGACCGGCTGCTCCCGGGTGCCCGCCTCGACGTGAGCTTCCCGGTCGAGAGCGACCCGCTCGAGGTGGTGGCGGAGGAGGTCGAGGGCGTCGGCATCATCCACGACGACGACGACCTGGTGGTGGTCGACAAGCCGGTCGGCGTCGCGGTGCACCCCTCCATGGGCTGGACCGGCCCGACCCTGGTCGGTCACCTGCGCGGTGCCGGCTACCGGATCGCCACGAGCGGAGCGCCGGAGCGCCAGGGCATCGTGCAGCGCCTCGACGTCGGCACCTCGGGGGTCATGGTGGTGGCCAAGAGCGAGCGCGCCTACGCGCTGCTCAAGCAGGCCTTCCGCGACCGCGAGGTCGAGAAGACCTACCACACCCTGGTGCAGGGGCACCCCGACCCGCTCGCCGGCACCGTCGACGCGCCGATCGGCCGCAGCGCGGGCTCCGACTGGAAGTTCGCCGTGCGTGACGACGGCAAGCACGCCGTCACCCACTACGAGACGCTCGAGGCCCACCGCTTCGCCAGCCTGCTCCAGGTCCGGCTCGAGACCGGCCGGACCCACCAGATCCGCGTGCACATGTCGGCGCTGCGCCACCCGTGCGTGGGTGACCTGACCTACGGCGCCGACCCCGTGCTGGCGCGCCGGGTCGGGCTCGGCCGACAGTGGCTGCACGCCGTGCGGCTGGGCTTCGTCCACCCGGGCACCGGGGAGCACGTCGACTACGAGTCCGAGCCGCCCGCCGACCTGGCCCACGCGCTCGAGGTGGTCCGTGACGGTGCCTGAGGCCGACGCCCGGACCGACGCCGGGACCCACGCCAGGACCCACGCCGGGGCCCACGAGCAGCCCGCGGTGCAGGTGCGCCCGGGGCGGGTCGACGACCTCCCTGCGCTGGCGGAGGTGCACCGGTCCGCCCGGGAGGGGGCCGGCATGCCGCCCGCGGCGGGTGACGTCGAGGCCTGGGTCCGCGGCTGGGACCTCGACGACGACGACCTGTGGGTGGCCGAGGTCGAGGGCGCCCCGGTGGCGTACGCCCGGATGCGCGGCGCCTGGCTCGACGACCTCTACGTCCTGCCGGCGCACCAGGGCCGGGGGATCGGCACGTTGCTGCTCGAGGTGGTGTGCTCGCTGCGGCCGCAGGGCTTCGGGCTCTGGGTCTTCGCGGGCAACCTCGCGGCACGCCGGTTCTACGTCGGCCAGGGGCTGGTGGAGCTCGAGGAGACCGACGGGTCCGGCAACGCCGAGCACGAGCCCGACGTGCGGCTGGTGTGGCCGGGGGAGCGTCCGCTGCGCTTCCTGCGCGAGGCGATCGACGACGTCGACGACGAGCTCGCCCTGCTGCTGGCCCGCCGGGTCGCGCTCGCGGGGGCGGTGCAGGACGTCAAGGCGGCCAGCGGGTCGCCCGCCGGGCTGGCGGGCCGCGACGTCGAGCGGGAGGCGCAGATCGTGCAGCGCATGACGGCGCTCGCGCCGGGGCTCGACCCGGCGCGGCTGCGCCGCATCGTCCACGTCGTGCTGGAGGAGGGGCTCTCCGCCTGGCACGACCGCACCTCCGACGCCGTCTGAGCGGGGTCCCCCACCGGTGATCGCACCGACCCTGCACCGCCCCGGCACCGAGGGCTACCGCCGGCTCAACCTGGCCATGGTGCTGGCGGGCCTCGCGGCCTTCGGCCTGCTCTACGCCCCGCAGCCCGTGCTGCCGCAGCTCGCCGCGACGTACGACGTCCGGCCCACGGCCGCGAGCCTGGCCGTGAGCGCCAGCACCGGGGCGCTGGCGCTGACCGTGGTGCCGGTCGTGCTGCTGGCGCGGCGCTTCGGGCGGGTGCGGGTGATGCTCGCGGGGCTGGTGCTCTCGGTGCTGCTCACGGTCGTGGCCGCGCTGGCCCCGAGCTTCGGGCTGCTGGTGGGCGTCCGTGTGCTCACGGGGGTCGTGCTGGCCGCCGTCGTCGGGGTCGCGATGGGTCACGTGGGCGCCGAGGTCCACCCGTCGGGGCTGGCGTCGGCGATGGGGCTCTACGTCGCCGGCAACTCCCTCGGCGGGGTCTCCGGTCGTCTGGTCACCTCCGGCGTCTCCGACGCCGCGGGCTGGCGCTGGGGCGTGCTCGCCCTGGCGGGCGCCGCGGCGGTCGTGACGCTGCTGCTCTGGCGGGCGCTGCCGCCGAGCGTCGCCGACGACCGGCCCGCCGGCGCGGCGTCCGGTGCTGCCGCTCCGCCGACCCCACGTCGACCACGGCCCGAGGTCTGGCTCGTCGTGGTGCTGCCGTTCACGCTCATGGGTGGCTTCGTCGCGGTCTACAACTACCTGGGCTTCCGCCTCTCCGCGCCGCCCTTCTCGCTCGCGCCCGGCGTGCTGGGCCTCGTCTTCCTCGCCTACCTCGCCGGCACGGTGTCGTCGACCGTGGCGGGACGTGCCGCCGGCCGCTGGGGCCGCCCGGGCGTCCTCGCGGGGTCGGTGCTCGTGATGCTGGGCGGGCTCGCGCTGACGCTGCCCGACCGGCTCGCGCTCGTCGTGGCGGGCTTGATCGTCCTCACCGCCGGC
Organism: Nocardioides marmoraquaticus; assembly: GCF_054777915.1. Lineage (NCBI taxonomy): Bacteria > Bacillati > Actinomycetota > Actinomycetes > Propionibacteriales > Nocardioidaceae > Nocardioides > Nocardioides marmoraquaticus. The sequence goes on from NZ_BAAHAA010000029.1 coordinate 29,613, forward strand.
TTCTTCGCCGCGCACGCGACCGCGAGCGGGTGGGCACCGGCGGTGGCGGGCCCGGGCCGTGGAGGGCAGGCGAGCGCCCTGTACGTCGCGGCCTACTACGCCGGGTCCAGCGTCTTCGGGCTGGCCCTGGGGGAGGCCTGGACGCTGCAGGGGTGGGCGGGCGTCTCGGCGGGCGTCGCGGCCCTGGCGGGGGTCGCCCTGGTCGCCGGCCTGGCGCTCGCGCGGCGCTCCCGGGGAGCCCCGGGACCCGGCTAGGTGTGGCTGTCGGAGGGGCGTGCTTGGCTGACGTAGGGTGACGGTCCCCGCTCCACCGGCTCGTCCCGCGGACCTTCCCCACCGCACCTCGAGAAAGGTCGCACGCCCCCGTATGTCAGCAGCGCCAGGGTCCGACGGGTTCGTGCACCTGCACGTCCACACCGAGTACTCCATGCTCGACGGGGCCTCGCTGCTCGACGGCCTGTTCTCCCGCACCGCCGACCTCGGGATGCCGGCGATCGCGATGACCGACCACGGCAACCTCCACGGCGCCTACGACTTCTGGTCCAAGGGCCGGGCCCACGGGGTCAAGCCGATCATCGGCCTCGAGGCCTACCTCACCCCCGGCACGGGTCGGGGCGAGCGGCGCCGGGTGCGGTGGGGCCGGGGCGACGCCAAGGAGGAGGGCGGCGACGACGTCGCGGGCGGTGGCGCCTACACCCACATGACGATGTGGGCCTCGAGCACCGAGGGCATGCACAACCTCTTCCGGCTGTCGTCGCGCTCGAGCCTCGAGGGCTTCTACTACAAGCCGCGCGCCGACCGCGAGCTGCTCTCCGAGCTCTCGACGGGCCTGATCGCCACCACCGGCTGCCCCTCGGGCGAGGTCCAGACGCGGCTGCGCCTCGGCCAGTGGGACGAGGCCGTGAGGGCGGCGAGCGACTTCCAGGACATCTTCGGCCGCGACAACTTCTTCCTCGAGCTGATGGACCACGACATCAGCGTCGAGAAGCGCGTGCGCGACGACCTGCTGCGCCTGGGCAAGCAGCTCGGGATCCCCCCGGTCGCCACCAACGACTCCCACTACAACAACCCCGACGACGCCGCGGCCCAGGACGCCCTGATCTGCGTCGCGTCCGGCAAGCGGCTCTCCGACCCCAACCGGCTCAAGTTCGACGGCGGCGGCTACTACATCAAGTCGGCCGCCGAGATGCGCGAGCTGTGGGTCGGCAAGCACGGCATGCCCGAGGCCTGCGACAACACCCTCGCCATCGCCGAGCGGTGCGAGGTCGACTTCACCGAGTCCACCGGCGGCTACATGGCCCGGGCCGACGTGCCAGCGGGCGAGACCGAGGAGTCGTGGTTCGCCAAGGAGGTCTGGCGCGGCATCGAGGCCCGCTACCCCGGCGAGGCGCTGACGCAGGAGGTGCGCGACCGCGTCGAGATGGAGCTGGGCGTCGTGGCGTCCAAGGGCTACTGCGGCTACTACCTCGTGGTCGCCGACTTCATCCAGTGGTCCAAGGACAACGGCATCCGCGTCGGTCCCGGCCGCGGCTCCGGCGCGGGCTCGATCGCGGCGTACGCCTTGCGCATCACCGACCTGTGCCCGCTGACCCACGGCCTGATCTTCGAGCGCTTCCTCAACCCCGAGCGCCCCTCGATGCCCGACTTCGACATCGACTTCGACGAGCGCCGCCGCGGCGAGGTCATCAAGTACGTCGCCGACAAGTACGGCAGCGACCGCGTCGCGATGATCGCGACCTTCGGCCGGCTCAAGGCCAAGGCCGCCATCAAGGACGCCGCCCGCGTCCTCGACTACGGCTTCGGCGTCTCCGAGCGCATCACCAAGGCGCTGCCGGCCGACGTCATGGGCAAGGGCGTCCCGCTGGGCTCGTTGTTCGACGAGACCCACAAGCGCTACGGCGAGGGCGGCGAGTTCCGCTCGCTGCACGACTCCGACCACGACGTCCGCACCATCTACGAGACCGCCGTCGGCCTCGAGGGCCAGATCCGGCAGTGGGGCGTGCACGCCGCCGGCGTGATCATGTCGAGCGAGCCGCTCATCGACATCGTGCCGATCATGAAGCGCGAGCAGGACGGCGCGATCATCACGCAGTTCGACTATCCGATGTGCGAGTCGCTCGGGCTGGTCAAGATGGACTTCCTCGGCCTGCGCAACCTCACCGTGCTCGACGACTGCCTCGAGCACATCCGCAACAACCGGGGCGAGGAGGTCGTGCTCGAGGACCTCCCGTTCGACGACCCCGCCACCTACGACCTGCTCTCGCGCGGCGACACCCTCGGCGTCTTCCAGCTCGACGGCGGTCCGATGCGTGCGCTGCTGCGCAGCATGCGCCCCGACAAGTTCGAGGACATCTCCGCGGTCGGCGCGCTCTACCGCCCCGGACCCATGGGCGCCGACTCGCACAACAAGTACGCCCGCCGCAAGAACGGCCGGGAGCCGATCGAGCCGATCCACCCCGAGCTGGCCGAGGCGCTCGAGCCGGTGCTGGGCGAGACCTACGGCCTGATCGTCTACCAGGAGCAGGTCATGGCGATCGCCCAGGTGCTGGCGGGCTTCAGCCTCGGACAGGCCGACAACCTGCGGCGCGCGATGGGCAAGAAGAAGAAGGAGGAGCTCGACAAGCAGTACGCCGGGTTCCAGGGCGGCATGCTCGAGCGCGGGTTCAGCCAGAAGGCGATCACCGCGCTGTGGGAGATCCTGCTGCCGTTCTCCGACTACGCCTTCAACAAGGCCCACTCCGCGGCCTACGGCGTCGTGTCCTACTGGACGGCCTACCTCAAGGCCAACTACCCCCAGGAGTACATGGCCGCCCTGCTCACGTCGGTCAAGGGCGACAAGGACAAGTCGGCGGTCTACCTCGGCGAGTGCCGCCGGATGAAGATCCAGGTGCTGCCCCCCGACGTCAACGAGTCGTCGCAGAACTTCACGCCCGTCGGTGGTGACATCCGCTTCGGCCTCACCGCCATCCGCAACGTCGGCACGGGCGTCGTCGACCGGATCGTCGCGGCGCGGGAGGAGCACGGTCGCTTCGTCGACTTCAACGACTTCATGGACAAGGTCGACGCCCAGGTCTGCAACAAGCGGCTGATCGAGTCGCTGGTCAAGGCCGGCGCCTTCGACGACATGAAGCACCGTCGGCGGGCGCTGGTGGCGGTGCACGAGGACGCCGTCGACCGCTACGCCACCCTCAAGAAGGACGCCGGTGGCGGCCAGGACTCCCTCTTCGACGACCTCATGGGCGGCGTCGAGCCGATCTTCGACCTCACCGTCGCGATCCCCGACCTCGACGAGTGGGACAAGATGACGCTGCTCGGCCACGAGCGCGAGATGCTGGGCCTCTACGTCTCCGACCACCCGCTGACCGGTCTCGAGCACGTCCTGGCGAGCGCCGCTGACTGCACCATCGGCCAGCTCGTCACCGACGAGGACCGGCCCGACGGCATGCAGGTGACGATCTGCGGCCTCATCACCCAGGTCACCCGCAAGATCACCAAGACCGGCAACACCTGGGCCATCGTCACCGTGGAGGACCTCGAGGGCGCGGTCGACGTGTTGTTCTTCCCCAGCGACTACCAGCTCGCCGCGACCCTCCTCGTCGAGGACACCGTGGTGACGGTCCAGGGCCGCCTCGACAAGAGCAAGGACCAGCCCGAGGTGCGCGGGCGCCAGGTCACGACGCCGGTCCTCGACGACCGTGGCAGCGGTCCGGTCACGATCGCGCTGCCGTCCACCCGCTGCACCCCGCCCGTGGTCGACCGGCTCAAGGAGGTGCTGCGCGCCCACCCCGGCACCACCGAGGTGCGGCTGCGGCTGCAGACCCGGGCCGGCACCCAGCTGATGCGGGTCGACGACCGACTGCGGGTGACGCCCTCGCCGTCGCTGTTCGGCGACCTCAAGCAGCTGCTCGGCCCCGGGTGCCTCGGGTGATCGCCGGCCCGCAGCGCGACGTGGCCCGCGACGTGCTCGTCGCGGCCGTGTGGTTCGTCGTCGTCGGGGTGGTGGCGGGTGTCGCCTGGTGGCAGCTGAGCCCCGACGTGGTCGCCACCCGGGCCGACACCGGGGTGGTGCTCGAGGGCCCCCAGCTCGAGCGCCAGGTCGGCGCCGACGGCTGGTACGGCGCCCTGGCGGTCGCCGGCGGCCTGGTCAGCGGCGTGGCCCTGACGTGGTGGCGCTCGGCGCGGCCCACGCTGATGGTCGGCCTCGTCGCCCTCGGCGCCCTCGGCGCGGGTCTCGCCGCCCTCTGGCTCGGTGCCCTGCTCGGTCCCGACGACCCGCGCATGCTGCTGGCCTCGGCCCCGGTCGGCACGACGGCACCGGTCGACCTGCGCCTGCAGGCCGAGGGCCTGCTGTGGGCGTGGCCCGCGTGCGCGCTCGCGGGTGCTCTCGCCTTCCTCGTGGTGCGGGGGCCGCTCGACGTCGATCCCCGGGTCCGGAGCGAGACGGCGCCGGTCGACCCCGCGGCGCGGTAGCCTGCGACGACGCACCATCGCTCGACGTCTCACGGGGGATCCATGTCCGACTCGACCACGCCTGTCTCCGCACCCGACCCTGCACCCGAGCCCGCTCGCGGTCGCGGCCGTCGCACGGGTGTCGCGGTGGCGGCCGCCGCCGCGACCGTCGTCGTGCTCGTCGGCGGGGGCAGCGTCGCTGCGTGGCAGCTGATGAGCGGCGGGGGAGCCCAGCCGGCCGACGCCCTGCCCGCCGACACCCTCGGCGTCGTCAGCCTCGACCTCGACCCCTCGGGCGGGCAGAAGCTCGAGGCACTGCGCGCGCTGCGCTCGTTCCCGTCGCTGCGCGAGCGCGACGGCCTCGGCGACGACGACGACCTGGTCGGCACCCTGTTCGAGACCCTCCAGCGCGAGGAGGACCTCTGCCCCGACGTCGACTACGCCCGCGACCTGGGTCCGTGGGTCGGCCAGCGCTTCGCGCTCGCCGCGGTCCCGGGCGCCGACGAGCCCGAGCCCGTCTTCGTGGTGCAGGTCGACGACCCCGAGGCCGCGCGCGAAGGCGCCGACAAGCTCGCGGCGTGTGCCGCGCAGGAGGGCGGCGGCGAGGGCGGCGGCGAGGGCGGCTACGTCGTCGGCGACGACTACCTCGTCGCAGCCTCGTCCGAGAAGGTCGCCCAGGCGGTGCTCGACGGTGCGGCCGAGGAGCCGCTGAGCGCCGACGGCGCCTACCGCGAGTGGACCGACCGCGCCGGCGACGCCGGCGTTCTGACCATGTACGCCGCTCCCGAGGCCGCGGAGGCGCTGCTCGACCTCGCGCCCGCCGAGGAGCGCGACGCGGTCGGTGCGCAGCTCGCCGAGTTCGAGGGTGCCGCCGCCACGCTGCGCTTCGACGACGGCGGGCTCGTGCTCAGCGGCGCCTTCGACAACCCCTCGAGCGAGGTGACCGGCGGCTCGGTGTCCGACACCGTCTCGGCGCTGCCCGCCGACTCCGCGGCGGTGCTCGCGCTCGGCTCGAGCGAGGAGTCGCGCGACCGGGTGCGCGAGGAGCTCGAGCAGGTCGAGCCCGGCCCCGCCGACGACGTCCTGGGGCAGGCGGAGGGCTTCTTCGCCAGCGTGGGTCTCGACTTCCCCGACGACCTCCTGACCCTGCTCGGCGACACCTTCACGGTGTCGGTCGGTGGTGACGCCCCGGCCGACCTCTCGTCGCCGGTCGACGTCCCTGCGGGCATCCGGGTCGACGGTGACCCCGAGGCGGTCGAGGCCGTCATCGCCAAGGTCGAGCAGCAGACCGGTCAGTCGCTCGACGCCCAGGGCGTCAGCGTCGAGAGCGACGACGACTCCGTCGCGCTGTCGCTCGGCCCCGACTACGCCCAGGAGCTGCTGGGCGACGGTGGTCTCGGCGACAACGAGACGTTCCAGCAGGTCGTGCCCGAGCTGTCCCAGGCGCAGGCACTGCTCTTCGTGCGCTTCGACAGCAGCTGGCGCGAGCGGCTGCTCGACCTCGCCCCGGCGGGCGACGCCCGCGGTGACGTCGAGGCGCTGGAGGCGCTCGGCATCAGCGGCTGGAGCGACGACGGCGCGACGCGGTTCGAGGCCCGGCTCTCGCTCGACTGAGAGGCCGGGCGCGCCGTCAGCTGACCTGGCCGCTCGCCCGCATCAGCATCTCGTTGATGCCGTGGCGCGGGGGTCGGGTCAGCACGAACACGATGCTCGCGGCGACGTCGTCGGCGTGCAGGGCCTCGCGCTCGCCGAACTCGCGGCCCTCCTCCTGCGTCATCTCGGTGACGACGAAGCCGGGCTCGACGAGGCCAACGCGCACGCCCTGGGGGCCGAGCTCCTGCCGCAGCGCCTCGCTGAACGCGCAGACGGCGTGCTTGGTGGCGGCGTAGACGTTGCTCTCCGGCTTGGGCACGCGGCGTCCGCTGGCCGACGACACCGTGACGACGTCGGCCACCCCTCGCGCCTCGGCGGCGGCCAGGAGGTGCGGCACGGCAGCGTGGGTCGCGGCCAGCACGCCGCCGAGGTTGACGTCGACCATCTGCTGCCAGTCGGCGAGGTCGGAGTCGACGGCCAGCCTCGACAGCGCGACGCCGGCGTTGTTGACGAGGACGTCGATCCTGCCGTGCCGCTCGACCACCCCCGCGATCGTCGTCCGCACCGCCTCGGCGTCGGTGACGTCGACCGTCACCGGCTCGGCGGTGCCGCCGGAGCCGTCGATGTCGTCGGCGAGGGCCTGCAGCCGGTCGGCCCGGCGGGCGAGCAGCACGACGTGGGCGCCCTCGGCGGCGAGCGCCCGAGCGGTCGCCTCGCCGATGCCGCTGGAGGCCCCGGTGACGACGCAGACGGCGTCGGCCAGGTCGCGGGGGGCGTGGGGGGCGGCGGGGGCGTGGTGGGCGCTCATGCGCGGTCGGTACCCGATCGGTCGGGACGGCCCACGGCCGCCACACGGGCCCCGGTCAGCCGCACGAGGTCGGCCGGGGCCAGTCCGACGTCGAGCCCCCGGCGCCCAGCGCTGACGTAGACCCGGTCGTGCTCCAGGGCGGAGGAGTCGACCACCGTGGGCAGCCGGCTGCGCTGGCCGAGCGGCGAGATCCCGCCCACCACGTAGCCGGTCGCCCGCTCGGCCGAACGTGGGTCGGCCATCGTCGCCCGCTTGCGCCCCAGCGCCGCCGCGAGCGCCTTGAGGTCGAGGCTGCCGCTGACCGGCACCACCGCGACGACCAGGCTGCCGTCGCTCTCGGCCAGCAGGGTCTTCAGGACGGTGGCCGGGTCGAGCCCGAGCGCGGCGGCCGCCTCCGCGCCGTACGACGCTGCGCGCTCGTCGTGGGTGTAGGGGTGCAGCGTGTGCGCGACCCCGGCGCGCTCGAGCGCGAGCGTGGCGGGCGTGCCGCCGCCCCCGCGTCGTGCCACCGGTCCGGCGCCTAGTTCGGCGACCAGCGCGTGCGGGCCACCTGGGTGGCCGGCAGCGACGGGACGGCCCGCATGGCCCGCATCTCGGCGACGAGGGTGCGGCGCAGCTCCTCGAGGCGCCGGGCGGCGCTGTCGCACTCCAGCAGCGACTGGCGCTGCGGCAGCGTGAGCAAGCAGGTGCTGGCGAGCGCGTACGAGAGGTAGGCCGGGTCGCGGGGCAGGTCGCCGACCAGCACCGGGCCGCCGCGCAGCTCGGAGAGCAGCAGGCGGTAGGCCTCGAAGACCTCGAGGGCGTGGTCGGCCTCCCCCTGGGCGTCGGGCTCGTCGCGGTCGGGGAGCACGGCCACCTCGCCGCGCAGGAACGGGCCGGAGCCGTCGTGGTCGAGCACCCGCAGCCGCTCGCGCCCGAGCACCTCGATGTCGAAGCGGCCGTCCTCGTAGGGCGTCACCTCGGTGAGCTGCACCAGGGTGCCGACGCGGTGCACCGACTGGGTGCCGTGGTCGCCGACCTCGTAGCCCTCGCGGATGGCGACGACGCCGAACACGCGGTCGAAGACCTGCTCGACGGCCAGCAGCTCGCGCACCATCGCGCGGTAGCGGTCCTCGAAGACGTGCAGCGGGGTCGCGACCCCCGGGAAGACGACGGCGTTGAGCGGGAACAGCGGGACCGTCGGCACAGGGCCAACCTACGGCCTTGGTGTAGACCATCGGGCGAGGTCCGTGACCCGGTCCGAGTCGGTCGCGCACGATCGGTTACGGTGCACACGTGTCCAGCGACGTGGCGCGAGCCGACGGCCGAACCCTGCGCAAGGAGCGGAACGTGGCGGCGGTGCTCGACGCCGTCCACCAGCTCTTCGTGGAGGGTCATCACGAGCCGGCGGCGGAGGAGGTCGCGGCGCGGTCGGGGGTCTCCCTCCGGTCGATCTACCGCTACTTCCCCGACCGCGAGCAGCTGCTGGTCGCCGCGCTGCGGGGGCGGCTCGACGACTCCGCGCACCTCTACCGGCTCGAGGGCGCCGGCGTCGGCAGCCTGGACGAGCGCATCGCGAGGTACGTCGCCCAGCGCATCGAGGTCCACGACGTCATGGCCCCCACGGCGCGGGTGACCCTCGTCGCGATGCGGGGGATGCCGGAGCTCGCGGCGATGGTCAACGCCCGGCGCGAGCAGCTCGAGCGGCTGGCCCGCGAGCAGTTCGCCCCCGAGCTCGACGCCATGACGGCGGCGCAGCGCGAGCGCACCGCCATCGCCCTGGGCGTGCTGTGCCAGTTCGAGTCGGTCGAGGCGCTGCGGGCGACGCAGGGCCTGGACCGGGCCGAGACGGCCGAGGTGCTCGCGTCCGGCGTGCGCGCGCTGCTGAAGCAGCCCGTGGTCGGTGACTGAGTCCCGAGAACTACGATTGGCCCCATGATCCGGCGCATCGACCTGCGAGGACAGGCTCCCGACGACTACCGCACCGTGGTCCCCCGGTCGGACTTCGACGTCGAGGCGGCCGTGCACGTGGTCGGACCCATCTGCGACGACGTGCGCGAGCGCGGCGAGGTCGCCGTGCTGGAGTACTCCCGCCGCTTCGACGGCGTCGAGCAGAGCGGTGTGGCGGTGCCGCGCGAGGCGCTGCGCACGGCGCTCGCCGAGCTCGACCCGGCCGTGCGCGCGGGCCTGGAGGAGTCGGTGCGCCGGCTGCGCCTGACCTGCGCGGCCGAGCTCGAGGCCGAGGTCGTCACCGACGTGGCCCCCGGGGCCCGGGTGACCGCCCGGTCGCTGCCCGTCGACCGCGTCGGGCTCTACGTGCCCGGGGGGGTCGCCCCGCTGGTCAGCTCGGTGGTGATGAACGTCGTCCCCGCCCAGGTCGCGGGCGTCGGGTCGATCGCGCTCGCCAGCTCGCCGAGCAAGGCCCACGGCGGCCTGCCGCACCCGACCATCCTCGCGGCGTGCGAGCTGCTCGGCGTCGACGAGGTCTACGCCGCCGGCGGTGCCCAGGCCATCGCGATGTTCGCCCACGGCGCCGGACCGTGCCGCCGCGTCGACCTCGTCACCGGACCCGGCAACGTCTACACCGTGGCGGCCAAGCGCTACCTGCGCGGCGTCGTCGGCATCGACTCCGAGGCGGGGCCGACCGAGATCGCTGTGCTCGCCGACGAGACCGCCGACGCCGGCCACGTCGCGGCCGACCTGGTGAGCCAGGCCGAGCACGACCCGATGGCGGGCTCGGTGCTCATCACGCACTCGATGGCGCTGGCCGACGACGTCGAGGCCGAGCTCGACAAGCAGGTGGCCGTCACCCGCCACGCCGAGCGGGTGCGCACCGCCCTGGGCGGGCGCCAGTCGGCGATCGTGCTGGTCGACGACCTCGAGCAGGGCCTGATGGTGACCAACGCCTACGCCGCTGAGCACACCGAGGTGCAGACCGTCGACGCCGCCTCGGTCGCGCGCCGGGTCCGCAACGCCGGCGCCGTGTTCGTCGGCCCGTGGGCGCCGGTGTCGCTGGGTGACTACTGCGCCGGCTCCAACCACGTGCTGCCCACCGCGGGCTGCGCCTGCCACTCCTCGGGGCTGTCGGTGCGCTCGTTCCTGCGCACCGTGCACGTCGTCGAGTACACCTGCGAGGCACTCGCCGAGGTGGCCGGCCACGTCACGACGCTCGCGCACGCCGAGGACCTCCCCGGCCACGCCGCCGCCGTCGACGCCCGGTTCCCGTCGTGAGCGCGGGCGGCAGCTGGCCGCCCCTGCGCGAGGAGCTGCGCGGGGTCGAGCCGTACGGCGCCCCGCAGCTCGATGTGCCGGTGCTGCTCAACGTCAACGAGAACCCCTACGGCCCCTCGCCGGCCGTCGTCGACGACGTCGCGGCGTCGGTCGCCGCGGCCGCGGGCACCCTCAACCGCTACCCCGACCGCGAGTTCACGGCGCTGCGCGAGGGCCTGGCCGACTACCTGCTCCACGAGGCGGGCGTGCGGGTCGAGGCCGCCCAGGTGTGGGCGGCCAACGGCTCCAACGAGGTGATGCTGCAGCTGCTTCAGGCCTTCGGCGGCCCGGGGCGCACGGCGGTGAGCTTCGCGCCGACGTACTCGATGTATCCCGAGTACGCCCGTGACTCGCTCACGCGCTACGTCGTCGGCCGGCGCGAGGCCGACTTCTCCTTCGACCTCGACGAGGCGCGCCGCGTGGTCGAGGCGGAGCAGCCGAGCGTGGTGCTGCTGCCCTCGCCCAACAACCCGACCGGCACGGCGCTGCCGCACCGGGTGATCGGCACGCTGTGCGAGCTGGTCGGCGACACGGGCGTCGTGGTGATCGACGAGGCGTACGCCGAGTTCCGTCGCGCCGGCACCCCCTCGGCGCTCGAGCTGCTGGGCGAGCACCGCAACCTGGTCGTCACCCGCACCATGAGCAAGGCCTTCGCGCTGGCGGGCGCCCGGCTCGGCTACCTCGCCGCGGCGCCCGAGGTGTGCGACGCGCTGCGGGTGGTGCGGCTGCCCTACCACCTCTCCGCGGTCACGCAGGCGACGGCGCTCGCCGCGCTGCGGCACCGCGACGAGCTGCTCGGCCGCGTCGCCGACCTGCGAGGCGAGCGCGACGCCCTCGTGACGTGGCTGCGGGAGCGGGGTCACGAGGTGGCCGACAGCGACGCCAACTTCGTGCTCTTCGGACGGTTCGCCGACCGCGCCGCGGTCTGGCAGGCTCTGCTGGACCAGGGCGTGCTGATCCGCGTCACCGGCCCCGAGGGCTGGTTGCGCGTCTCGGTCGGCACCCCGGAGGAGATGGCGGCGTTCCGCACCGCGCTGGAGCACGCCACCGCAGCGAAGGAGACGCACCCATGAGCCGCACCGCGCGCATCGAGCGGCGTACGAAGGAGTCGTCGGTGCTCGTCGAGCTCGACCTCGACGGCACCGGTGCGACCGACATCAGCACCGGCGTGGGGTTCTACGACCACATGCTCGACGCGCTGGGCCGGCACTCCCTGGTCGACCTCACCGTGCGCAGCGAGGGCGACGTGCACATCGACGGCCACCACACCGTCGAGGACACCGCCATCGTGATCGGCGAGGCGCTGCGCGAGGCGCTGGGCGACAAGCGGGGCATCCGTCGCTACGGAGACGCCCTGGTGCCGCTCGACGAGGCGCTGGCCCAGGCCGTCGTCGACGTCTCGGGCCGTCCCTACTTCGTGCACTCCGGCGAACCCGACGCCCAGGTCTACGCCCTGATCGGCGGCTCCGGGGTGCCGTACGCCGGCTCGCTCACCGCCCACGTGCTCGAGTCGATCGCGCACCACGCCGGGCTGACCATGCACGTGCGGCTGCTCGGCGGCCGCGACCCCCACCACATCGTCGAGGCGCAGTTCAAGGCCGTCGCCCGCGCCCTGCGCGACGCGGTCGCGATCGACCCGCGCGAGACCGGTGTGCCGTCCACCAAGGGATCCCTCTAGGCATGTCCCCGTCCGTCACGGTGCTCGACTACGGGTCGGGCAACACGCGCTCGGCCGTGCGCGCGCTGGAGCGCGCCGGCGCCGACGTGACCCTGACCGCCGACCGCGAGGCGGCGATGGCCGCCGACGGCCTCGTCGTGCCCGGCGTCGGGGCGTACGCCGCCTGCATGGCCGGGCTGCGCGCGGTGCGCGGCCCCGAGACCATCGGCCGTCGTCTCGCCGGCGGTCGGCCGGTGCTCGGCATCTGCGTCGGCATGCAGGTGCTCTTCGAGCAGGGCGTCGAGCACGGCGTCACCACCGAGGGCTGCGGCGAGTGGCCCGGCGCGGTCACCCGGCTGCAGGCACCCGTGGTGCCGCACATGGGCTGGAACACCGTCGAGGTGCCCGCGGGCAGCCGGCTGTTCGCGGGGCTCGAGGGGGAGCGGTTCTACTTCGTGCACTCCTACGCCGCCCGCACCTGGGACCTCGTCACCAACGACCGCACCCGCGCGCCCCTCGTCACCTGGGCGGAGGCCGGGCCGGCGGGCACGGGCGACCGGTTCGTGGCCGCCGTCGAGAACGGCCCGCTCAGCGCCACCCAGTTCCACCCCGAGAAGTCCGGCGAGGCCGGCGCCCGGCTGCTCCGCAACTGGGTCGAGCACCTCCAGGAGTCCGCGTGAGCACCCCCTACCTCCAGCTGCTGCCCGCCGTCGACATCACCGAGGGACGCGCCGTGCAGCTCGCCCAGGGTGTCGCCGGCTCCGAGCGCGTCTACGGCGACCCCGTCGCCGCGGCCCGCCGCTGGCAGGACGCCGGGTCAGAGTGGCTGCACCTCGTCGACCTCGACGCCGCCTTCGGGCGCGGCACCAACCGCGAGCTGCAGGCCGAGATCGTCGGTGCGCTCGACATCGACGTCGAGATGAGCGGCGGCATCCGCGACGACGAGTCGCTCGACGCCGCCCTGGCCACCGGCTGCCGCCGGGTCAACATCGGCACCGCCGCGCTCGAGCAGCCCGAGTGGTGCGCCAAGGTCATCGCCGAGCATGGCGACCGCATCGCGATCGGCCTCGACGTGCGCGGTCGCACCCTGGCCGCCCGCGGCTGGACCCGCGACGGCGGTGACCTCTACGACGTGCTCGCCCGGCTCGACTCCGAGGGCTGCGCGCGCTACGTCGTCACCGACGTCAACAAGGACGGCATGCTCGCCGGCCCCAACCTGCAGCTGCTGCGCGACGTCTGCGCCGTGACCGACGCCCCCGTCATCGCCTCGGGCGGCGTCACCACCCTCGACGACATCGAGGCCCTGATGGGACTCGTCGATCTCGGCGTGGAGGGCGCGATCGCCGGCACCGCGCTCTACGAGGGCCGCTTCACCCTGGAGGACGCCCTCGCCATGACCCGCGGCGGCCGCACGTGACGCTCGCCGTACGCGTCATCCCGTGCCTCGACGTCGACGGCGGACGGGTCGTCAAGGGGGTCAACTTCGAGTCGCTGCGCGACGCCGGTGACCCCGTCGAGCTGGCCAGGCTCTACGACGCGGAGGGCGCCGACGAGCTGACCTTCCTCGACATCTCGGCCAGCCACCAGGGCCGCTCGACGACGATGGAGATCGTCTCGGCCACCGCCGAGCAGGTCTTCATCCCGCTCACCGTCGGCGGGGGCGTCGGCAGCGTCGTCGACGTCGACCGGCTGCTGCGCGCCGGCGCCGACAAGGTGGCCGTCAACACCGCCGCCATCCGTCGCCCCGAGCTGGTGGCCGAGATCGCCGACCGCTTCGGCAACCAGGTGCTGGTGCTCTCGGTCGACGCCCGCCGTGCCAGCGGCACCGACTCCGGCTTCGAGGTCACCACCCACGGCGGGCGGCAGTCAGCCGGGCTCGACGCGATCGCCTGGGCGGTCCGCGCCGCCGAGCTCGGCGCCGGCGAGATCCTGCTCAACGCCATGGACGCCGACGGCACCACCGACGGCTTCGACCTCGACCTGCTTCGCGCCGTACGCCGCGAGGTCACCGTCCCCGTCATCGCCAGCGGCGGAGCGGGCGCCCTCGAGCACTTCGCCCCCGCCGTCGACGCCGGCGCCGACGCCGTCCTCGCCGCCACCGTGTTCCACTTCGGCACCCTCCGCATCGGCCAGGTCAAGGACGCCCTCGCCTCCTCCGGCCACCCCGTCCGCTAGCTGTGATGTCCAGGCAGGTTGTTCAGTCTGCTGATGGGCGTGCCGCCGATCGCTGAGTGGGTCCGGTGGTGATTGTAGAAGTGCAGCCACCGCGGTAGGGCGTCGTTGCGTTCTGTGGTGGAGGGATAGAACCGGCGGTAGGCCCAGCCGTCGCCGAGGGTGCGGTGGAACCGTTCGATCTTGCCGTTGGTCTGGGGTCGGTAGGGCTTGGTCTTCTTGACCTTGATCCCGAGCTCGTTGACCTGTAACCGGTTTCCCGGACGGTTCTGGTGTGGTGATTATGCCGCCGGGACGGCGGCGGTGTGAACGCTCGAACTCGATGGGTGATCGGT
>NZ_BAAHAA010000030.1:0-37335 GCF_054777915.1 Nocardioides marmoraquaticus
CGCCCCCGCCGCCGCCCGCCGCGTGGGGGGCGCCGCCTCCCCCGCTCCCGCCGGCGCCCCCGCGCCCGCGCCGCTCGGGTCCGGTGCTGCTGTGGCCCACGCTCGCCGTCCTGGCGCTCGCGCTCGGCGTGCTCGGCATGGTCGACGTCACCGCCGACGTCCCGTTCTCGACCTACCCCGCCCTCACCCTCGCCGTCACCGGGCTGGCCCTCGTGCTGGGCGCCTTCCGCTTCCGCCCCGGCGGGCTGATCGCCCTCGGACTGGTGCTGCTGCTCGCGCTCGGCGCCACCGGCCTCGCCGACGCCTCGCGGCTGGGCGGCTCCTACGGCTCGACCACGCTCACCCCGACCTCGGTCGGCGACCTCCGTCCGACGTACCGCCCTGACAACGGCGAGTTCGTCCTCGACCTGCGCCGCCTCGACGCGGAGGACCTCGCCGACCGTGGGGTCGACGTCGACATGGGCACCGGGCAGCTCACCGTGCTGCTGCCGCCCGGGCTGAACGCCGACATCAGTGGTGACGTCGGCGTGGCCGGCGGCATCAGCGTCGACGGCGAGCAGGTCGGCGGCGGGATCGGGTGGGACGAGGACTACCTCCTCGTCGACGACCCCAACGACCCCTCGGTCGACCTCGACCTGGCGGTGCGCCTCGGTGGCATCGAGGTGCGGTCGCGATGAGCACCCCGGACACCCACCCGAAGGAGCACACGATGAGCCCCACCCCTGCTGGCACCCCCGCTGACACCTCGGTCAAGGTGCCCCACCTCGTCCTCGGCCTGCTCTTCCTCGGCGCCGCGGCGACCTGGGCGCTGCTCGCCACCGGCGTCGTCGACGCCGACGCGCTGCCCTACCTGGGCCCCGGCCTGCTCGTGGCCGCCGGCGTGGTCGGCCTCGCCGTCAGCGCCTTGACCTCCCGTCGCCGCCCCGGCACCGGGCACCCGTCCGACCACGCACCCGTCACCATGGAGGACCACCCCGACCCGGGCGGCACCCGTCGCCTGGAGCAGCAGCACCAGCACGACAGCGATCCCGACACTCACGACGACATCCACGACGGGGAGCCGACCGCTCCCCTGCACCGACCGGAGGACCTCCGATGAGCTACCCCGACCAGTCCCCTGCCGGACAGCAGCCGGGCGGCAAGCGCCTGACCCGCGCCGCGGGCGGCCCGATCAGCGGCGTCAGCGGAGGCCTGGCGGCGTACGCCGGCATCGACCCGACGCTGGTGCGGGTGGTGGTGGCCCTCGCGGCGATCTTCACCTTCCCGGTGGGCCCGCTCGCCTACGTCGTGCTCTGGGCGATCATCCCGAAGCGCTGAGGCACCTCAGCCTCGTTCGCGCCCGGTGCGCGACAGCGAGCGGCCGATGATCTCGTCGGCCGCTCGCTGGAAGCCTGCCACGACCGCCCCGAGGGTGAGCTGGCGCAGCCGCGAGACGGTCCGCTCGAAGGCGACCGTCTCGGCCTCGCTGTGGGAGCGGTCGCGGAACGGCCGCACCACCCGCTCGCGCATGATGAGCGTCAGCTCGTCGGCGAGCGCCTCCATGTGGCGGTTGATCGCCGCCGAGGCCTCCTCCACCGAGTCGGTCGAGATGTCGAGCTGGCGCAGCTCGAGCGCGACGTCGAGGCCCGGCAGCGGCCGCCAGCCGTCACCCTCGCGCCGTACGGCGTAGATCCGCTCGAGCCGTTCGAGCTCCTCGTCGTCGAGGGGGTGCCCGGCGCGCGCCTCGAGGGCGTCGCGGTCGAGCGGCTCACCCGCCTCGCCGCCCCAGGAGGCGAGCATGGCCCGCTGCAGCGCAAGGTCCTCGACGCCGGCGTCGTCGGGCAGCCGGCGCAGGTAGGTCTCGATCGCCGAGAGCGTGAACCCGTGCTGCTGCAGGGCCCGGATCAGGTCGAGACGCGCGCGGTGCTCGGCGGTGTACGACGCCAGCCGGCCGCGCCGCTCGGGCGGCGGGAGCAGCCCCAGCCCGGCGTAGTAGCGGGTGGTGCGCACCGTCAGCCCGGTCGCCGAGGCGAGCTCGTCGACGGTGTAGCGCTCCTGCTGCTCGGTCACCCCTGCTCCGTCCACCTCACGCGGGCCGGCACGGTGCCGACGGCTCGTCATGCTGGCACGCCGCAGCCCTTCGACCGGGTCCCGGCCGCGGTGCGGCGTCGTCCTTGCCTCGATGACAGTAGTGCTGTCACAGTCGTCGTGTCACGCCGGACCACGTCACCCCGGAGGGGACCCGATGTCGCTGTACGACGCCGAGCACGAGGACTTCCGCAAGACCGTGCGCACCTTCTTCGAGCGCGAGGTGGTCCCCCACCACGACGCGTGGGAGCGCGAGGGCATCGTGCCGCGCGAGCTGTGGCGCAAGGCCGGCGAGGCCGGGCTGCTGTGCTTCGACGTGCCCGAGAAGTACGGCGGCCCGGGCGTCGACGACTTCCGCTACCAGGTGGTGCTCTCGGAGGAGCAGTCGCGCGCCGGCACCAGTGGCCCCGGCTTCTCGGTGCACACCGACATCATCGTCCCCTACCTGACGAGCCTCGGCTCCGAGGAGCAGAAGCAGCGCTGGCTCCCGGGCTGCGTCAGCGGCGAGACCATCACCGCGATCGCGATGACGGAGCCCGGCGCCGGCAGCGACCTGCAGGGTGTGCGCACCAGCGCCCGCCTCGACGGCGACCACTACGTCCTCAACGGTTCCAAGACCTTCATCTCCAACGGCATCAACGCCGACCTGGTGGTCGTGGTCGCCCGCACCGACCCCGACGCGGGCCACCAGGGCATCAGCCTGCTGGTGGTCGAGCGCGGCATGGACGGCTTCGAGCGTGGCCGCAACCTCGACAAGGTCGGGCTGCACGCGCAGGACACCGCCGAGCTGTCCTTCACCGACGTCCGCGTGCCGCGCGAGAACCTCCTCGGCGAGGAGGGCCAGGGCTTCGTCTACCTGATGCAGAACCTCCCCCAGGAGCGACTCATCATCGCGGCCCAGGCCGTCGCGGCGGCCGAGGCCATCTACGAGATGTGCCACGAGTACGCCACCACGCGCGAGGCGTTCGGCCGCCCGATCGGCAAGCTCCAGCACAACCGCTTCCTCGTCGCGGAGATGGCGACCGAGGTCGCCGTCGCGCGCGCCTTCATCGACCAGTGCGTCCGCAAGCACCTCGACGGCCAGCTCACGACGGTCGACGCGGCGATGGCGAAGTGGTGGTGCACGGAGCTGCAGAACAAGCTGGCCAACCAGGGCGTGCAGCTGCACGGCGGCTACGGGTACATGACCGAGTACCCCATCGCCAAGGCCTACCTGGACAGCCGCATCTCGACCATCTACGGCGGCACCACCGAGATCCAGAAGGAGATCATCGGACGCTCGCTGGGCCTCTGACCAGGCCGTCCGCGCACTCTCGGTGAACGCGTGCTCACACACGCGTCCGTGCTCTGTGCGCAGCGTCCCTGGTGGAGTAGTGTGAACGACGTACGCACCGCCCTTCAGGCGGTGGGTGTCTTGTTGAAGCCATCGACCTGATGCCTGGACGGGCCCCGGCCCGCCTACGAACTCCCACCACCTCGTGACCGAGGAGGGGAGGACGAGCTTCATGACCACCCAACCCAGCTCGCGGACGACCAAGCAGACGGTCACCACCGCGACCCGCGCTCCTGGCGCGGACTTCGACGAGCAGGTCATCCCTGCGACCCCCACGGCCACCACCGTCGAGCCCTCGGCGGACCACCGCGTCTCGGCGACCCAGGTCGCGACCGTGCCCGGTCCCAAGGCGCCCCGTTCCATCAGCGGTCAGGTCCGGCAGGCCCGCACCCGCGAGCTCTTCACCGAGTGCGAGGACCTCGACGACGAGGAGCAGCGCCAGGCGCTGCACGACGAGGTCATCGTGATGCACCTCGACCTCGCCCACTCCGAGGCCAAGCGCTACCGCTCACGCGGCGTGCCGCTCGACGACCTCCAGCAGGTCGCCGCGCTCGCGCTGACCAAGGCGACGGCCGGCTACGACGTCACCACCGGCCACGACTTCTTGTCGTACGCCGTGCCCACCATCCGCGGCGAGCTGCGCAAGCACTTCCGCGACCACGGGTGGATGGTGCGGCCCCCGCGACGCATCCAAGAGCTGCAGGCGCGCATCAACCGCGCCGACGGCGAGCTGTCGGCGGCGCTGGGACGCGCGCCGGTGCCGCAGGAGGTGGCCGACCACCTCGACGAGCCGGTCGACTCGGTGATCGAGGCGCTGGCCAGCGACGGGTGCTTCGTGCCCGCCTCGCTCGACCACCCCGCCGGAGGCGGTGACGGGTCGACCACGTTGGGTGACCTGCTGCCTCTCGACGACGCCGAGCACCGGGCCTCCGAGGCGCGGCTGCTCCTGACGCCGGTGCTGGGCCACCTCTCCGACCGTGACCGCGACATCGTCGCGATGCGCTTCACCGAGGGGCTCACGCAGCGCGAGATCGCCGCGCGGATCGGGGTGACCCAGATGCAGGTCTCGCGCCTGCTGGGCCGCATCCTGGCGCAGCTGCGCGACGACGTCGGCGACGTCGACCGGCAGTAGCCCTCCCCCGGCACGACCGGTTGACGGGCCCGGCCCCCAGTGGGGGCCGGGCCCGTCGTCGTGGCGTCTCGTCAGGAGGCGCGGGCGGTGCTGCGGCGCTGGCGTCGTACGCCGTCGGCCAGCTCGGGGAAGTCGGTGAGGACGCCGTCCACCCCGAGCTCGAGCAGCCAGCGCACCAGCTGCTCGCCGTCGCCGTGGTCACGCCCGCGGGTGCCGCGCCGCAGCTGGAGCGGGAGCCAGTGGTTCTCGTGCCGCACCGTCCAGACGAGCACGTCGAGACCGGCTGCCTGCGCGCGCTCCAGGGCGGGCCCGACGCCCACCACGCGCCCGTCGGCGGCGCGTGGCAGCACCAGCTCCTGGTGCAGCGCGACCGCGTCGGCGTACGCCGCGTGGCGGCGCAGCGCGCCCCGCCGGACGTGCTTGTCGCGGCCGCGGTCGTCCTTGTCCAGGAGGACGACGAGCTCGACGTCGACCTGCCGACGCAGCCGGCGCAGGAGCCCGTGGTCGAACGACATCACGCTGAGCGGCGCGAGCGCTGACGTCAGCCGGTGCTGGCGGAGCAGGTCGACCAGGGGCTCGTCGAGGGGCGTGCCGCGCTCGGCGTAGAAGGGCCCGTGCTTGAGCTCGACGTGCACGCCGAGGGTGCGCCCGAGCCGCGCGGACTCGCGGGCGCGCAGGGTCAGCAGCTCGTCGAGCGTCACCACCCCGAAGTGGCCGTCGAAGCGAGCACTGCCGGGCCGCCGGCGCGGCCAGCGCTCGCGGGCCCGCAGCGTCCTCAGCTCCGCGAGGTCGAGGTCGTGCACGAACCACCCGCTCTCGAGGTGGCCGTCGACGACGACGTCGCGGCGGCGCTCGGCGAGGTCGGGCCGCTCCGCGACGTCGGTCGTCAGGGAGAGCTCGAGGTCGTGCCGGCACACCAGGACGCCGTCGCGGGTCATGACCACGTCGGGCTCGACGGAGTCGGCGCCGACGCGCCACGCCGAGCGGTACGCCGCCGCGGTGTGCTCGGGGCGGTGCGCGCTGTCGCCGCGGTGGCCGATGACGAGCGGGGCCTGCATGGACCGAGCGTGTCGGACCCAGGCGGGGAGCGCGTGACGGCCGGGTGTCCGGCGGCTGAACCCTGCTCACTACCGTGAGCCGCATGGAACCCCTCGGCTCGCTCGGTCTGGTGCCCGCGCTCGACCGGCCCGACCTGCTCGCCGAGCCCGTGCGGACGGCGCTGGAGGCCTGGGAGCACGCCGCCGAGGTGGGCGTCTGCGAGATCGACCCGACGCTCGCCGACACGGCCGCCATGAGCGAGGCCTACGGCGTCTCCCTCGGGGCGAGCGCCAACTGCATCGTCGTCGAGGGCTCGCGCGGGGGCGAGCAGCGCCTGGCCGCCTGCGTCGTGCGCGCCGACACCCGCGCCGACGTCAACAAGCGCGTGCGCAAGCTGCTCGACGTGCGCAAGTGCTCGTTCGCGCCGGAGGACCTCGCCACGGGCACGACCGGCATGCAGTACGGCGGGATCACGCCCGTCGGGCTGCCCGGCGGCGTCCGCCTGCTGCTCGACGACCGTGTCGTCGAGATCGGTCGGGCGGTGGTCGGCAGCGGCCTGCGGACCTCCAAGCTGGTGCTGCCCGGTCGACTGCTGGCCGCGCTGCCCGGCGCGGAGGTCGTGGAGGACCTCGCGGGGTGACACCACTACTGTCACGGTCATGAGGCTCTCCACGACGCTGACCTACGCGGGTGACCCGCGCGCCGCCGCCGACGAGGTCGTCGCCCTCGAGCGGGCCGGGCTCGACACCGTCTGGGTCGCGGAGGCCTACGGCAACGACGCCCCGACGCTGATGGGCTACCTCGCCGCCGTCACCGAGACGGTCGAGATCGGCTCGGGCATCCTCAACGTCTTCTCCCGCACCCCCGCCCTGCTCGCCCAGACGGCCGCCGGCCTCGACAACGTCTCGGGCGGGCGGGCCATCCTGGGCCTGGGCGCCTCCGGCCCCCAGGTCATCGAGGGCTTCCACGGCATGCCCTACAGCAAGCCCCTGACTCGCACCAGCGAGGTCATCGACGTGGTGCGCATGGCCCTGCGCCGCGAGCGGCTCGAGTACGACGGCCGCACCATCACGCTCCCGCTGCCCCCCGAGCAGGGCACCGGCCTCGGCAAGCCGCTCAAGCTGCTGACCCACCCTGAGCGCTCCTCGGTGCCGATCTACGTGGCCGCCCTGGGCGAGAAGTCGGTCGAAGCCACCGCCCGCAGCGCCGACGGCTGGATCCCGTTCCTGTTCAGCCCCGAGGGCGCCGACCGCGTGTGGGGCGACGCCCTGCGTGCCGGCACGGCCGACCGCGCCCCCGAGCTGGGCACCCTCGAGGTGGTCGCCGGCGGCCTCCTGGCCATCGGCGACGACGTCGACCACCTCCTCGACCAGGCCCGGCCGCACGCCGCGCTCTACATCGGCGGCATGGGCGCCCGCGGCAAGAACTTCTACAACGACCTCGCCCGCTCCTACGGCTTCGAGGCCGAGGCGGAGCAGATCCAGGACCTCTACCTCGACGGCAAGAAGCGCGAGGCCGAGGCCGCCGTGCCCCGCGAGCTGCTCCTGCAGACCAACCTCGTCGGCTCCCCCGACCACGTCGCCGAGCGCGTGGCGGCGTACGCCGAGGCCGGCGTCACCAGCCTCGCCGTCACCCCGGTCGGCGGCGATCCCGCCGAGCAGCTGGGCAGGCTCAAGGCGCTGCTGTAGCAGCAGGCCGAGCCCACGCCTCACCTGGGAGAGTTCGCGCTTGACTTAGTTCACGACTCGTACGAATATCGTCGCATGCCGCTCGTGCTCGGGATCGACTCCTCCACCCAGTCGACCAAGGCCCTGCTGGTCGACGCCGACGACGGCACGGTGGTCGAGGAGCGTACGGCGCCCCACCCCGACGGCACGGCGGTCGACCCGCGGGCCTGGCTGGCCGCGCTCGACGAGGCGGCCGGGCCGCTGCTCGACCGGGCCGACGCGGTCGCGGTGGGCGGGCAGCAGCACGGTGCTGTGCTGCTCGACGCCGCCGGCGAGCCGGTCCACGAGGCGCTGCTGTGGAACGACACCCGCAGCGCCGCCGCCGCGCGCGACCTCAACGACGAGCTCGGCGGAGACGCCGCGACCGCGGCGCTGACCGGGTCGGTGCTCAACGCCTCCCTCACCGTCACCAAGCTGCGCTGGTTGCGCGACCACGCCCCGGAGGCGGTGGCCCGCGCCGAGCGGGTGCTGCTGCCGCACGACTACCTCACCTGGCACCTCGCCGGGCGCCCCGACGAGGCCACCACCGACCGCGGCGACGCGTCCGGCACCGGCTACTTCTCCCCCGCCGACGACGCCTGGTTGCCCGACGTCCTCGAGCGCGCCGCCGGCCGGGCGCTGCGGCTCCCGCGCGTCGCCGAGCCGGCCGAGGTGGTCGGCCGCCACGGCGGCCGGGCGGTCGCGCCCGGCACTGGCGACAACATGGCCGCCGCTCTCGGCCTCGGGCTCGCCACCGGTGACGCGGCCGTCTCGATCGGCACGTCCGGGGTGGTCTCGATGGTCGCCACGACGCCGACCGCCGACCCCAGCGGCGAGGTGGCGGGGTTCGCCGACGCCACAGGACGCTTCCTGCCGCTGGCGTGCACCATCAACGCCGCCCGCATCCTCGATCTCGCCGCCCGCCTGCTCGGCACCGACCACGACGGCCTCGCCGAGCTCGCGCTGCAGGCCGACCCGGGCGCCGGCGGACTGACCCTGCTGCCCTACCTCGACGGCGAGCGCACGCCGACCCGCCCCGAGGCCACCGGCGTGCTGCGTGGGCTCACCACCGCGACCACCCGGGCCGACCTCGCCCGCGCCCACGTCGAGGGGCTGCTGCTCAGCCTGCGCGACGCCCTCGACGCGATGGCCCACCTCGGCGCACCGCCCGCCCGGGCGCTGCTGATCGGCGGGGCGGGCCGCAACCCGGCCGTGCGTGCCCTGGCCCCCGCCGTGCTCGGCCTGCCGGTGAGCCTGCCCCGCCCCGCCGAGTACGTCGCCCTCGGCGCCGCCCGGCAGGCCGCCTGGACGCTGTCGGGCGCGGCCGAGCCGCCGGCCTGGAGCGTGCCGGCCGAGGAGCTGCCGGCCGGCGGCCCCGACGCCACCGCGCTGCGAGCGGCGTACGCCTCCCTGCGCGAGGCGACCGAGACCTGGACCCGCTAGACCCACCCACGAGAGAAGAGAAGCCCCATGGACGCGCTCACCCCCCGCCCGGAGGACAAGTTCTCCTTCGGCATCTGGACCGTGCAGTACGCCGGCCGCGACCCGTTCGGCGAGCCCACCCGCCCGGCGATGGACCCCGTGCGCGCGGTCGAGAAGCTGGCCGAGATCGGTGCCTACGGCGTCAACTTCCACGACGACGACGTCGTGCCGTTCGGTGCCGACGACGCCGAGCGCGACCGCATCCTCGACGGCTTCCGCAAGGCGCTGGCCGACACGGGCCTGGTGGTCACCACCGCCACGACCAACCTCTTCAGCCACCCCGTCTTCAAGGACGGCGGCTTCACCTCCAACGACCGCGCGGTGCGCCGCTACGCGATCCAGAAGGTGATGCGCAACGTCGACCTCGCCGCCGAGCTCGGCGCGAAGGTGTACGTCGCCTGGGGCGGCCGCGAGGGCGCCGAGTCGGGCGCCGCGAAGGACGTCGCCGTCGCGCTCGACCGCTACAAGGAGGCCTTCGACGTGCTGGGCGAGTACGTCGTCGACCAGGGCTACGACCTGCGCTTCGCCATCGAGCCCAAGCCCAACGAGCCCCGCGGCGACATCCTGCTCCCGACGATCGGCCACGCGCTGGCCTTCATCGAGCGCCTCGAGCGGCCCGAGCTCGTCGGCGTGAACCCCGAGATCGGCCACGAGGAGATGGCGGGCGTCAACGCCGCCGCCGGCTACGCCCAGGCGATGTGGCAGGGCAAGCTCTTCCACATCGACCTCAACGGCCAGAACGGCCCCCGCTACGACCAGGACCTGCGCTTCGGTGCCGGCAACGTGCGCGGCGCCTTCTGGGTCGTCGACACCCTGCTGGCCGGCGGCTACGACGGCCCGGTGCACTTCGACTTCAAGACCCCCCGGACCGAGGACGACGAGGGCGTCTGGGTCTCCGCCGCGGCGTGCATGCGCAACTACCTGGTGCTGCGCGAGAAGGCGCGTGCCTTCCGCGCCGACCCCGAGGTGCAGGCCGCGCTCGAGGCGGCCCGGCTGCCCGAGCTCGCCGTGCCGACCCTGGCCGAGGGCGAGACCTGGCGCGAGCTGCGCGACGCCCCGGTGCCCGACGTCGAGGCGATCGGCGCCCGCGGCATGGCCTTCGAGCACCTCGACCAGCTGGCGCTCGAGCACCTCTACGGGACCCGCTCCTGAGCACGGTCCCCACCGGGGCGACGGAGGACCTGCGGCGGCACAACACCGCCGCGGTCCTGCGCCTGCTCCGCGACGGTGGCCCCGGCAGCCGCAGCGAGCTGGCGCAGCGCGCCGGCCTCGCCAAGGCCACGGTCGGGGCCATCGTCGGCACGCTGGTCGAGGCGGGGGCCGTCGTCGAGGCCGACCCCGCCCTCACCGGCGGCACCCGGGGTCGGGGTCGTCCGAGCGTGCCGGTCGAGCTCGACGGGCGCCGGTTCTCCGGGATCGGGCTCGAGGTCAATGTCGACTACACCGCGGTCACGGTGCTCGACCTCGCCGGCCGCGAGCAGTGGTTCGAGGAGGTGCCGCAGCGCACCGACGACCCGGCCCGGGTGGTCGACCTCGCCGCCGAGCAGGTACGCCGCGTGCGCGAGGGGGGCGGCGTACCCCTCGGGCTGACGCTGGCCGTGCCCGGCCTCATCGACCGCCGCGCCGGCCGGGTGGTGGAGGCACCCAACCTGGGCTGGCACGACGTCGCCCTGGCCGAGCTCGTGCGCGACGGTGTCGCGGGCGGCGACGAGCCGCTCGGGGTCGCCGTCGACAACGACGCCAACTGCGCCGCCCGGGCCGAGCACCTGCGCGGCGTCGCCACCGGCGTCGACGACCTCGTCTACCTCACCGGCACTGTCGGTCTCGGCGCCGGCATCCTCAGCGACGGGTCCGTCGTGCGCGGGGCCCGGGGCCTCGCCGGCGAGGTCGGCCACCTCCGGGTCGCGGGCCCGCTGCCGTGCGCCTGCGGCCGCACGGGGTGCTGGGAGGCGGCCGCCGGCCAGCGCGGCCTCGTCACGGCGACCGGCCTGCCGGTCGCCGACGGCGAGGACCCCGTGGCGTACGCCGCCCGGGTCGCGGCCCTGCCCGACGCCGCCCGCCTGCTCGAGCCCGTGGTGGCGGCGATGCGGGCCGGTGTCGCGGCACTGGGTCTCGGGCTCGACCCCGCCCTGCTCGTGCTCGGCGGGTCCTTCGTGCCGCTCGGCCCCATCCTGGCGGGGCCTCTCGAGGAGGAGCTGCGGGACGGGTTCACCGGCCCCGGCTGCCGGGTCGCGCTCAGCACGCTCGGCCTCCACGCGGCGTCGGTCGGCGCTGCACTGGACGCCCTCGACGACGTCTACAACGGCAGCAGGCCGCTCCCGGCGCGCTGAGCCCGCGCGAGCACCGCGGTCGGGTCGGCGAGCAGGTCGGAGAAGGCCAGCTCGGCGGCGCCGACCAGCACCGAGTCGCCGCCGAGCCCGGGCAGCGCCACCTCCGCCTCCTGCGCCGCGGCCGGCAGGGCCCAGGTCTCGAGCTCGCGGTGCACGGCGTCGCGCACGTTCGGGTAGACCCAGCGCAGCACCCCGCCGAGGATCACCAGCTCGGGGTTGAAGACGTTGACCAGGCCACCGAGCCCCACCCCGAGGTGGCGGCCCACGCGCTGCAGCGCCTCCGTGGGGGGCGTGCCCGGGCGCAGGTACTCCTCGAGCAGGTGCAGCTGCGACTCGGGGCAGCCCACCGCCTCGGCGACGGCGTGGGAGCCGATCTCGGTCTCCCAGCAGCCGTCGTTGCCGCAGCGGCAGCGCTGCGTGCCGCCGTCGAAGCGCTGGTGCCCGACCTCGCCGGCGTACCCGCTGGCTCCGCGCATCGGGCGCCCGTCGACGATGATGCCGCCGCCCACGCCCACGTCGGCGGACAGGAACACCAGGTGCGAGCGGCCCCGGCCGACGCCGCGCGTGTGCTCGGCCAGAGCGCCGAGCTCGGCGTCGTTGCCGAGGTGGAGCCGGGTCGGACCGAGCCGG
The DNA here is from genome assembly GCF_054777915.1 of Nocardioides marmoraquaticus. Taxonomy (NCBI): domain Bacteria; kingdom Bacillati; phylum Actinomycetota; class Actinomycetes; order Propionibacteriales; family Nocardioidaceae; genus Nocardioides; species Nocardioides marmoraquaticus. The sequence continues at coordinate 11,719 of NZ_BAAHAA010000030.1, forward strand.
TCACCCAGCACCGCCCGCAGGTCGACGTCGCTCCAGCCGAGGTTGGGCGCGAACCGCACGATGCCGTCGGCGTCGTTGACCACGCCGGGCACGGCCAGGCCGGCACCGACGAGCCGTCCGTCGGGCCCACCGCGGGCGTCGAGGTCGTGCGCGAGGTCGACCAGCAGGTCGACGACGGCGTCGGGCTCGGGCGCCGGGGGCGTCGGGCGCGAGAGCCGGTCGAGCACCTCCCCGCCGAGGCCGACGCGCGCCATCCGCACCACGTCGACCCCGACCTCGGTGGCCAGCACGTAGGTGCCGGACGCCACCGGGACCACGTCGAGCGACGGACGACCGGCGCTGGCGCGGGTGCCGTTGCTGGTGTCGGGCGCGACCTGGTCGACCAGGCCGAGCTCGTCGAGCTCGCGCACCAGGTCGCCGATGGTCGACCGGTTGAGGCCCATCTGCTCGGTCAGCCAGGCGCGGGAGGCACCGCCCGTGTGGTGGACGTGGCCCAGGAGGGTGGCGAGGTTGTGCTGACGCACACCCTCCTGGTTCGTGCCCGTGCCGCGCCGCCGCGAGGCGGCCACGGGTCAGGTCCCCGTGGCGGAGCGTCGACGCCGCGAGATCGCGTCGACCGAGGCGGCGAGCAGCAGGACCCCACCGGTGATGATGAAGTTGATGTACGCCGCCTGGTTGAGCAGGCCGAGACCGTTGTCGATCATCGCGATCACCAGGCCGCCGATGACGCCGTCACGGATGTTGCCCTTGCCGCCGAAGAGGCTGGTGCCGCCGATGACCGCCGCGCCCACGGCGTACAGCAGCGTGTTGCCGCCGCCGGAGCCGTTGGCCACGCTGCCGGTGTACGACGCCGCCACGATGCCGCTGAGGGCCGCCATGCTGGAGCAGATGACGAAGGCAGACGTGCGCAGCCGGGCGACGCTGATGCCGGCCCGGCGGGCCGCCTCGGCGTTGCCGCCGACGGCGTACATGTGCCGGCCGTAGGCCGTGCGCCCGAAGACGAAGGTCAGCAGGATCAGCAGCGCACCGACGAGGAACACGGCGTACGGGATGCCCGCGATCTGGAAGGTGGGCACGCGGCTGCGGTTCTGCGACAGCACGGCGGTCACGGCGAGGATGATCACGCTGAGGCTGACGAACTTCACCACGAGCAGGGCGTTGGGCGGTCGCTGCAGGTTGCGGGCCGCGAGCCGGCGCTGGCGCCACAGCAGGAGCAGGCCGTAGAGGGCGAGCAGGCCGACGACGACCACCCAGCCGGCGACGGGCGGCATCGACTTGATCGTGATGCCGCGCAGGAACTCGTCGCGCACCGGCACGGTGCCGCCCTGCCCGATGACCCGCAGGATGACGCCCTGCAGGCCCAGGAAGAAGGCCAGGGTGACGACGAAGCTCGGGATGCCGAGCCGCGAGACCAGGCTGCCGATGACGAGGCCGACGAGGGCGCCGATCGCGACGCCGATCAGCACGGCCAGCGGCCAGCCGAAGCCCTGCCGGTCGATGCTGACGGCGGCGAAGGCCGCCGACATGCCGCCGGCCACACCGGCCGACAGGTCGATCTCGCCCAGCAGCAGCACGGGGATCAGGCCCATCGCCAGGATGCTGATCGACGCGGCCTGGGTCATCAGGTTGGCGATGTTGAGGGCGCTGGTGAAGGTGTCGGGGCGCAGCGCCGAGAACACGATCGCCAGGGCGATCAGGCCGAGGACGGCCGGGAGCGCGCCCATGTCGCCGCCGCGCAGGCGGTCGCGGTAGTCGCGGAACGACTCGCCGAGCGTGGCGCTGGCACGGTCGTTGGCGAAGTCGGCCGCGGCCAGGGTCGGGGCGGACCCGGTCTTGTCGGGGGTGGTGGTCATCGTCGCCTCCTCAGGCCGACTCGGCCGCGGTGGCGGCGGGGATACCGATGTCGCCGGAGCGACCGGCGGTGATGAGCTCGACGATCTGGCCGTGGGTGGTCTCCTTGGCCCTGACGTCGGCGGCGACGCGGCCGAGGAACAGCGCGGTGATGTTGTCGGAGACCTCGAGCACGTCGGCCATGTTGTGCGAGATCAGCACGACGCCGAGCCCGTTGTCGGCGAGACGCCGTACGAGGTCGAGCACCTGGCGGGTCTGGGCGACGCCCAGGGCGGCGGTCGGCTCGTCGAGCAGCACGACGCGGGAGTTCCACAGCACGGCCTTGGCGATCGCGACCGTCTGGCGTTGACCGCCGGAGAGGGAGGCGACGCTCTGGCGCACCGACTTCACGGTGCGCACCGAGAGCGAGGCGAGGGTCTCGCGGGCGCGCTCCTCCATGCTGAGCTCGTCGAGCACCAGGCCGCTGGCCTTGGTCTCGCGGCCCAGGAACATGTTCTGGACGATGTCGAGGTTGTCGCACAGCGCGAGGTCCTGGTAGACGACCTCGATGCCACGGGCGGCGGTGTCCTTCGGGCCGGTGACCTCCATGGGCTGGCCGTCGAAGAAGAACTCGCCGGAGTCGGCGGTGTAGATGCCGGCGATGGTCTTGACCAGCGTCGACTTGCCGGCGCCGTTGTCGCCGACGAGGGCGGTGACCTGGCCGGGGTAGACCTTGAAGTCGACGTCGTGGAGGACCTGGACGGGTCCGAAGCTCTTGTTGACGCCGCGCAGCTCGAGCAGGGGGTCGGTCATCGCGCCTCCCGGGGCGGATTCGTGCGGGGTGGTGGGACGGGGTGGGACGTGGTGGCTGCGGGCCCGGGCGACGGTGGTGCACCCGGGCCCGCAGCGTTCAGGGGCGGTCCCGACGTACGGCGTCGGCCGGACGTCGGGACCGCGGTCGGGATCAGGAGATCCCGGCCTCCTGGCACTCCTGCTCGAAGCCCTTGCACAGGTCGTCGGCCGAGACGCCGCCGTCGTCGACGACCTCGCTGACGTTGTCCTTGGTGATCGAGACGGGGTCGAGCAGCACGGCGGGCACCTCGCGGTCACCCTCGGTGTCCTGGACGCTGCCGGAGGCGTCGCCCTCCTCGCCGCTGGCGAGCGCGATGGCCAGGTCGGCCAGCGCGCCGGCCTCCTGGGTCGCCGACTTGTAGACCGTCATGCACTGGCTGCCGCTGAGGATGTTCTGCAGGCCCTCGACGGTGGCGTCCTGGCCGGTGACGGGCACCTCGCCGGCACGGCCGTTCTTGTCGAGGATCGAGATCGCGGCGCCGCCGAGACCGTCGTTGGCGGCGAGCACGCCGTCGATGTCGCCGTCGGCCTGGGTGTACATCTGCTCGAAGATGACGCCGGCCTGCTGGTTGTCCCAGCCGGGCACGGCCTGCTCGGCGACCTGCGTGTAGCTGCTCATGCCGTCGAGCACCGAGTGGGCGCCGTCGGAGAAGGAGGTCGCGTTGGAGTCGTCGGGCGAGCCGTTGAGGAAGACGATGTTGGCGTCCTCGTCACCGAGGCAGTCGGCCAGGCCCTGGCCCTGCAGCTCGCCGACCTTCTCGTTGTCGTAGGAGACGTAGTACGACGCGGAGCCACCGAGGGTGAGGCGGTCGTAGTCGATGGTCGCGACGCCCTGGGCGGCGGCCTTCTCCTGGATCGCGGCGCCGGAGGCGTTGTCGAGGTTGACGATCGCGAGGACGGTGACGCCGCTGCTCATCATGGAGTCGGCGATCTGCGCCATCTTGTCGGCGTCGCCGCCGGCGTTCTGGATGTCGTACTCGACGCCGGCGTCCTCGAACGCCTTCTGCAGCGCCGGGCGGTCAGCGCTCTCCCAGCGCACCGACGACTCGGTGTCGGGCAGGATCACGCCGATCTTGGCGTCGGCCGCCGCGTCGCCGGAACCGCTGTCGCCCGAGCCGCTGCCCGAACCGCTGTCGCCGCCGCCGCAGGCGGAGAGCGTGAGGGCCAGACCCAGGGTTCCGGCCGCGAGAACTGCAGGCATCCGCTTCACGCAGACCGCCTCCTATCGATGAGGTGTGTGCACCCGCGCGACGGACGGCCGGGATGCTGCTCACCCGGAGCTCGCCGTGTCGATCGAGTAAATGTTGGCTCGCACAACGTAATGACCGTCACACTCCGGGTCTAGTAGGCGCGAACAACAAATTCCACCGGTCTAGTTGTCGTGACCGCCGTCACACCGGAGCCCGACCAAGATCTTTCGCCCGGCCGACCGAGCCGACCGAGCCGGCCGCGGGCCGTGAGGCAGTGGGGCTACGGGGCGGCGGGTCTGCGGTGGTCCAGGCAGTGGTTCAGGCAGTGGGGCGGCCCAGGCCGACCGGGAGGAACTCGAGGCCGAAGACGATCGACGCCGAGCGGTGCACGAGCCGGTCGGGGGCGACGGCCAGCGCGAGGTCGGGGTGGCGGCGGGCGAGGGCCGGGAGGGCGGCGACGAGCTCCATGCGGGCCAGCTCGGCCCCGACGCAGCGGTGAGCGCCGTGGCCGAAGGCGAGGTGGGAGCCGGTCGGCCTGGCGGGGTCTCGGTTGGCAGCGGGCAACGAGCACATCACCACCGCGCCGCGCGGGATGCGCACTCCCCCGACGCGCACCTCGTGCTTGGCGAAGCGGGGGAAGGCGACCTGCACCACCGAGAGCAGCCGCAGCAGCTCGTCGACGACGGGGCCGGCCAGCTCGGGCTCGCGACCGAGCCGCTGCCACAGCTCGCGGTCCTGCAGCAGCCGGGCGGTGCCCAGCGCGAGCATCGACGCGCTCGTCTCGAGACCGCCGGTGAACACGCCGTCGGCCAGCCCGCCCAGCTCGAGGTCGCTCACCTCGTCGCCGTGCTCGCGGAGCAGCTGGCCGATCAGGCCCGGCCCGGGCTCGTGGCGCTGACGGGCGACCTCGGCGAGCAGGAACTCGCGCGAGCCGCCGATGGCACCCATCGAGGCCGCTCCCCCGGCGGTGACGTCGAAGCGGGCGGTGGCGAGGGAGGCGAAGAGGTCCCGACGCTCGGCCGGCAGCCCGAGCAGCTCGCAGATCACGCGGAACGGCACGGGGAAGCAGAAGGTCGGCACCAGGTCGACGACCCCGTCGACCGCGGCCGCCGCGTCGACCTCGTCGAGCTGCTGCTGCACGACGTGGTCGATCGCCGGCGCCAACCGGCGCAGCCGTCGCATCGTGAACTCGGGCGTCAGCAGCCGCCGGAGCCGCGTGTGGTCGGGCGGGTCGGTGAAGCCGAGTCCACCGATGTCGCCGTCGACGCCGCCGCTCCGGCCGACGTACGGACGGATGTCGGTGGAGTAGGACTCGGAGTCGGCCAGCACCTGGCGCACCTCGGCGTCGCCCGTCACGAGCCAGACCTCGAGGCCCATGACCCGCACCAGCCGCTGGACCGGACCGGCCCCCTGCAGCCCGAGCAGTCGTGCGCTCGGCTCGTCACCGTTGCGGTGGAGCGGCCACGAGAGCGACGCGGGCACCTTGTCGAGCCGGGTGAGGTCGACGCCGCCGGCCCGGGCGACAAGGGTACGACGCACCGTCGAGCCCAAGGTGCTGCCCAGGGTGCTCGTCAGGGTCGAGACCAGGCCCATGCCGCGTGCTCCGTTCGGTGAGGGTGGCAGCAGCGTAGGGAGACGGGACCCGGAGTGCCTCGGGGACACCCCGGGTCCCGTCCCTGGGTCAGACCAGCGCGCCGGGCGTCAGCCGCGCCCCCGGCCGGGCTTCTTCGCCCGGGGGCCGGTCAGCTCGAGCCCCACCCGCAGTGCGTCGTGGTCGCTGTTGCGGAACTGGTCGGGGGCGTAGAGCGACGCGACCTGGCCGGCGCTCTTGAACTCCGTGTTGTAGTCGAGCACCGACGGCTCGTCGGCGTTGGTGTGGTGGTCGTCGGCGCCCGTGACCTGGCGGAGCAGGCTTCGCGAGGCGAAGGCGTGGTCGAGCGAGCCCCACTGGCCGTCGAAGGCGTAGGAGTAGGACGAGCGGCCCTGGAACCGGCGCACCAGGTCGGTGTAGCCGGCCTCGCGCAGCACCCGGACCGGGTCCTCCTGGCTGTAGGCGTTGAAGTCGCCGAGCAGCATCACGTCGGGGTCACCGGCCGCGGGCACGACGGTGCCGCGGACCCAGGTGGCGAGTCGTTCGGCCTGCTCGGTGCGTCGGGCGTTCCAGCAGCTCTGGCCGTCGCCCTGGTCGGCGTCGGGGTCGGTGGCGGCGGCCGGGCAGGAGCCCTTGGACTTGAAGTGGTTGACCACGACGGTGAGCTGACGGCCGGCACGGTCGCGGAAGGTCTGGGCGACCGGACGGCGCTCCCAGACCGGGCTCGCGGTGTCGGCCCAGGTCCTCCCCTTCACGGGTGAGACCCGGTGGGTGCGGTAGAGGAAGCCGGACTTGATGGCGTCGGTGCCGGCAGCGTCAGGCGTGCCCGTGGCGGCGTCGACGTCGACGTAGGACCAGCGCGGGCCGCGGGCCGCGTTGAGCCGGTCGACGAGGTAGCCGAGCGCCGAGTCGGCGGCGTAGCCGTCGTTCTCGACCTCCATCACCCCGACGACGTCGGCGTCGGTCGCCCGCAGCGCGGCGACCTCCTTGGCGACCTGGCGCTCGAGCTCGACGGCGTCGTCGGCCCCGCGGCAGTCGGCAGGACCGCCGGTGGTGCCGAAGCGGCAGCCCGAGGCCGTGTCGAAGAAGTTGAGCAGGTTGGCCGAGGCCACCTGCAGGCGCCCCCCGACCTTCGGCGCGTGCTTCGGACGGGGGTTGGTGGCCTCGAACCGGGCCTGGCCGCCCAGCGCACCGACGGGGCGCAACCGGTAGGCGTTGCCGCTCGCCGCGTTGCCGGCCCAGGTGTACGTCATCACGCCGGTCGCGCCGCGCACCGTGTCGCCGCCGCGCAGCGTGTTGGTCGCGCTGAGCGGCTCGCCGCCCCGACCGAAGACGATGGGGTCGGGGTTCTGCGCGTTGGTGCCGTCGTCGAGCCGGATGACGTTGCGGTTGTTGGCGGCCTGCAGGGCGGCGGCGTCGGCGCCGGGGGCGACGACGTCGGTGGGCTGGCGCAGCCGACCGCCCGAGGACAGCCGCACCTCGCCGAAGCGGCCGAGCTGGAAGGTCTCGGTGACGCTCAGCCGCTGCGGCAGGCGCACGAGCATGCCTTCGTGACGCTCGAGGGCGTCGGCCGAGGCCAGCGGCAGCCGCAGCGGGGTGGAGCGCACCGTCGCGCCCGTGCCGCACACCGTCGTGGTGTCGCGGCCCGAGACCTGGGTCTGCCCCTGGAACTCCGAGATCGCACCCGTCACGGTGACCTGGTCACCGAGGGCGACGGGTGGGCCACCACGGTTGAAGACGAAGACTCCGTCGGAGGTGGCGCGATCGCCGTCGCCGGCGTCCTGCAGGTAGAAGCCGCCGAGTGCGGGCGAGGCGCCCTGGTGGTCGCCGACGACGACACCGCGGATGGTCACGGTCTGGCCCGACAGCGGGCTGGTGCCGGTGGTGCCCTGCACCTCCCCCACCGGCGTCACGTCGGCCTCGCACGCGGCGGGCTGGTCGGCAGCGACGGCGGGTGACACCGTCACGGCAAGGGTGGACACGGTCAGCAAGGAGGCCCCGAGAAGGGCGGACGCACGGGTTCGCACCTCGGCACCCTAAGCGCGACAACCGACAACGGAGCGCCGGAGATGATGAGCTCCTGGTGGAGCGCGCCCTCAGGGCATGGCGTCCGCCGCGCCTGGAAGGTCGTCGGCGCACCGCGGTAGTGCTGGCACCGGGCTCATGGTCCCGGGTTGGTACTCGCGCACCGTGGTGTGCGGTCCGCGCCACTGGCCCACCTCGACGTAGCCCTCGTCGCGGAGCACCGCGCTGTCACGCTCGATCACGTCCGGCGGGTGCGTGCGTCCGAAGAGCACCCAGACCCGGGCGTCGCCGAGCTCGCTCACCACGTCGGGGAGCGGAGCGGAGTCGCCGTCGAGAGTGCCGGCGCGCGCTCCCGATCGGACCAGGGTGAGGTCACGCAGACCCGCGAATCGGCTCTCGTACGCGTCGGCGATCCGCCGGGAGGTCCGTGCGTCCGATCCGTCGAGAGACCTCGGCTCGTAGAGCACGTCATCACCCGGCTGGGCGCACCTGGCGATCACTGCCGACGCAACGGCCCAGTCGCTGCCGGACTTGGAGTACTCGAGGCGCTGTGACACGTACACGGTCGCGGAGCACACCAGGAGCACGGCCAGTGCCCCGCTCGCGATCCATCGGCGACCCAGGCTGCGCAGACCCAGCGCGAGCAGCAGGGCCACTGCGGGCACGGTGAAGGTGAGGTAGCGCGGCTGGTACAGCGGGTCGACCAGGATCGCGTACGCCGCCACGACGGTCGTGGGCAGCAGCATCCAGGGAAGCGCCACCGCCAGGACCTCGGGCTTGAGGTCCCCGGGCCGGGAATGCCTCACCACCGCCGCCAGTGCGACCGCGAGGGCGACCAGCGCGGCCAGGACGGCGGCCGCCTGCCAGGCCAGGTCGAAGACTCGGCCGTACACGCCGTCGAGGGGGGTCTCACCGAGGAACACCTGGTTGACGAGAACGCGTCGCAGCACGTAGGCAGGCGCCGTGCTCGTCCCACCCCCGAGCTGGCCCTGCTGCGAGCGCACCAGGAGCAGCACGGGCAACGTCACGACGGCAACCGTGACTGCGGTGGCGAAGTAGGCCGTCACGCGCCGCCACCGGCCGCGCGCGAGCAGCAGCGCAGTCAGGGCATGTCCCATGACCACCATGACCAGGTAGATGTTCACCGTGACCCCGAGCGCAGCCAGCACCCCGTAGCGCACCCACCGCGAGGCCCCGCCACGGTCGAGCGCGACCACCAGCGCCCAGGTTGCCCAGACCGCGACGAGGGCCGAGAAGGCGAACGGTCGGGCCTCGATGCCAGCCCAGGTCATGCGCGGCAGAACCGCGCACAGCAGTCCAGCGGCGACAGCAGTGCCGGGAGTCGCCACGCGGCGCGCCAGCACCAGCACGCCGACCGCCGTGAGCGCAGCCGCGACGGCGCTGGGGACACGCAGGGCAACCTCGCTCGAACCGGCCACGGCCGTCCACACCTTCATGAACCCGTAGTACGTGCCGTGCACGGCATCGATGTCGCCGAGCAGATCAGCGAGCTGCGGCCAGCTGCGTCGGGCGGCCGCGACGGTCACCGACTCGTCGGTCCACAGCGAGACCTGCCACGACCCGAGGAAGGACAGCACGAAGCCCGTCACCAGCACGAGGAGCAGGGCGCCACGCTCGACGGTCAGCCGCGACCGTCCGACGCTCGGACCCACGGAAGGCTGCGGTGTCGTCGGGCCGCGCGACTCGTCAGGCACGCGGCCTGAGGATACGCGGGCGGTGCCACCGCGATGTCGTCGCCCGCTCGCGGCCTAGCCCGCTCCCGCGCCGATGCCTCCTCCCCGGCCCCCGCAGCTAGGCTGGGCAGCTCCGCGCATGGTGTCCGACCGAACCAGTGCGCGGATGATCCAGCCCGTCGCAGTCCGCCACGGGCACCAGGGGGGACATGTCATGGACCTGTCGGTAGTCGTGCCGACCTTCAACGAGGCACCCAACGTCGCCGAGCTCGTGCGTCGGGTCGCGGCTGTGCTGCGAGACGTCGAAGCGGAGATCATCTTCGTCGACGACAGCACCGATGACACGCCGGAGGTCGTCCGCCAGGTGGCGGCGACCGCGCCGATCCCGGTCCGACTCGTCCACCGTGACGACCCCGTTGGTGGGCTCGGTGGCGCCGTCGTCGAGGGTTACCGCGCGGCAGCGGCCGACCGGTGCCTGGTGATGGACGGCGACCTGCAGCACCCGCCGGAGAAGATTCCCGAGATGCTCGAGCGGTTCGACCGCGGCGACGTCGACGTCGTCGTCGCCTCTCGTTACAGCGGCGGCGGGTCTGCTGACGGCCTCGCCGACGCAACCCGGGTGCTGGTGTCTCGCGGATCGACCATGGTGACCCGAGCGATGTTCCCGTTGCGACTGCGCGACGTCACGGACCCCATGACCGGATTCTTCCTCGTCGACCGTCGCCGGATCGACCTCGAGACGCTGCAGCCGCGAGGCTTCAAGATCCTGCTGGAGATCCTTGCGCGACTGAAGCTGCGCGTGGCCGAGGTGCCTTTCGACTTCGGCGACCGGTTTGCGGGCACCTCGAAGGCGAGCCTGCGGCAAGGGGTGCACTTCCTCGGTCAGCTCGCCGCCCTGCGCTTCGGCAAGATGTCCCGCTTCGCGGCGATCGGCGGCCTCGGGGCGGTGGCCAACATCGCCATCGTGTGGCTGCTGACGCTGCTGGGTGTCAACTACGTCGTGGCGGCGGTCGTGGCGGCCGAGGTCACGATCGTCGCCAACTTCGTCCTCATCGAGCGCTTCGTGTTCCACGACCTCATCGGCCAGGCGTCAGGGGTGTCATCGCGCTTTGCGAAGTCTTTCGCCTTCAACAACGCCGAAGCCCTGGTGAGGATCCCGATCATGGCGCTGATGGTCGAGACCGGCCACATCTCCGCAGTCATCGCCACGGCAGTGACCTTGGCGGTCGCGTTCCTGCTGCGCTTCGTCTTCCACGCCCTGGTGGTCTACGCCCCTCGCGAGTCTGTGAAGGCGGTGGAGCGGCCGCTCGCGGACACCGCGGAGCGACGGGGCTGAGGCACGACAGCCGCCCAGGTCACTCCCACTCGATGGTGCCGGGCGGCTTGCTGGTGATGTCGACGGTGACCCGGTTGACCTCGCGCACCTCGTTGGTGATGCGGGTCGAGATGCGCTCGAGCACCTCGACGGGCAACCGTGCCCAGTCGGCGGTCATGGCGTCCTCGGAGGTGACCGGACGCAGCACGACCGGGTGGCCGTAGGTGCGGCCGTCGCCCTGCACCCCGACCGAGCGCACGTCGGCGAGCAGGACCACCGGGAACTGCCAGATGTCGCGGTCGAGACCGGCGCGGGTGAGCTCCTCGCGCGCGATGGAGTCGGCGGCGCGCAGGATGTCGAGGCGCTCGCGGGTGACCTCGCCGATGATGCGGATGCCGAGACCCGGCCCCGGGAAGGGGTGGCGCCACACCATCGCGGGGGGCAACCCGAGCTGCTCGCCGACGAGGCGCACCTCGTCCTTGAACAGCGTGCGCAGCGGCTCGACGAGCTCGAACTGCAGGTCGTCGGGAAGGCCGCCGACGTTGTGGTGGCTCTTGATGTTGGAGGTGCCGGCGCCGCCGCCCGACTCGACGACGTCGGGGTAGAGCGTGCCCTGCACCAGGTAGGCGACCTTCATGCCCTCGGCGGCGGCGTCGCCCAGGACGTCGGCCTCGGCGGCCTCGAAGACGCGGATGAACTCGCGGCCGATGATCTTGCGCTTCTGCTCCGGGTCGGTGACGCCGGCGAGGGCGTCGAGGAACCGCTTTTCGGCGTCGACGGTGACGAGGTCGGCCCCGGTCGCCGCCACGAAGTCACGTTCGATCTGCTCGGTCTCGCCCGCCCGCATCAGCCCGTGGTCGACGTACACGCAGGTGAGCCGGTCGCCGATCGCGCGCTGCACCAGCGCCGCGGCCACCGCGGAGTCGACGCCGCCCGAGAGCGCACAGATCGCCTGGCCGTCGCCGACCTGTTCGCGGATGCGCTCGACCTGCTCCTCGACGATGTTGACCATCGTCCACGTCGGACGGCAGCCCGCGATCTCGTGCAGGAAGTGCTCGAGCACCTTCTGGCCGTGCTCGGTGTGCATCACCTCGGGGTGCCACTGCACGCCTGCGAGGCGGCGGTCAGTGTCCTCGAACGCGGCCACCGGCGTCGCCGTGGTCGCCGCGAGCACCGCGAACCCCTCCGGGGCACGACTGACCGCGTCGCCGTGGCTCATCCACACCCGGTGCTCGGCCGGCAGGTCGGAGAGCAGCGTGCCCGGCTCGGTGACCGTGACCGGCGTACGACCGAACTCCGACGTGCCGGTGCGGGCCACCTCTCCCCCGAGCGCCTGCGCCATCGCCTGGAAGCCGTAGCACATGCCGAAGACCGGCACCCCGGCCTTGAAGACCTGGCCGTCGACGCTCGGCGCGCCGGGCTCGTAGACCGACGACGGACCGCCGGAGAGGATGATCGCCGCCGGCTGCTTGGCCAGCATCTCCTCGACGGGCATCGTGTGCGGCACGATCTCGGAGTAGACCTTGGCCTCCCGCACGCGGCGTGCGATGAGCTGGGCGTACTGCGCCCCGAAGTCGACGACGAGGACCAGGTCGTGGTCGGGCTGGGTCACGCTCGGTTGCCTCCGGACTGCCGTGCTGACGGGCCCCTGAGTCTGCCAGAGCAACGCTGCCGAAAAGTTTCCGGACCACGACGTAACCGGGCCCCCCACCGCTCGTTGAGTCGATGAGTCCGCTCGACGGGCTCGGAACCGGTTCGCATCAGCGACCCACCAGGGCCCGGCCTCCCTCCCTCCCCGGCCGGGCCCTGGTGTCTCTCCAGGTCCCGGCGGCACCAGGGCGCGTCAGCGCACGAAGGTCATGCCCGTCACGGTCTTGTCGAACTTGCTGAAGTCGCCTCCCCGACCGTTGGGCGAGACGATCGAGGTCGTGAACGAGCCCCTCGACGGGTTGACCTGCAGCAGGCGCACCGGGTTGGCGTCGTTCGAGTGGAAGGTCTGGAGGAGGCTGACGACCTTGTTGCCCTGGCGCCCGGTGTCCACCCGCAGAGCGGCGCTGCCCACGTGACCCGACAGCACGAGCTTGATGTTCGCGTAGCGCGACACCAGGTTGTCCCACAGGTACCTCGGGCTGGTCGAGCCGTAGTCCGACCTGTCGTAGATGCCGCCGCTCCCGTTGAGGTAGGAGTGGGTGACCACCACCACGTTGTGGTCGGGGTGACCGGCCACGACGCGCTTGGCCCAGTCGACCGCGGCCGCGCGAGGCCACAGCTCGAGGTTCAGGACCAGCCAGTCGTAGCCGTCGGCGGCGAAGGTGGAGTAGGTGTTGTCCACCTTGCCGGGCTCGAAGGCACCGGCCACCGCGCCGAAGCGCGAGGCGGTGAACACGTCGTTGAACTCGTCGGTGCGCCGCACGAGGAGATCGGTCTTGCAGGCGGGTGCGCCGAGCCGCCGCGCGCACTCGGGGTTCTGGACGTAGGCGCCGCCGCCGTAGTTGCCTCGCCCGTCCCAGCCGATTGCCCGGGTGTCATGGTTGCCGATGGACAGCGAGTAGGGCACCCCCGCCTGCTCCAGGGGCCGCAGTCCCTCGGATGCCACGCGATACTGGTCGGGCGCCAGCCAGCCCCAGTTGGTCACGTCGCCGACGTGCGTGACGAACCGAAGGTCGAGCCGCTCGCGCTGTGACACCAGCCAGTCGGAGCGCTGCCGCATGCGCGGGTCGCGGCCGAACACCTCCTGCTGGGTGTCCGGCATGACGGCCAGGGTGAACGACGACGCAGTCGGATCCGGCTGGCTGGGCTTGGGAGCGGTGGGCTTCGGAGCGGACGCCGCGGCCTTGGCCTTCGCGCGAGCGATCTGCCGGCACAGCACCGGACGCTGGCGCTTCTGCTTCGGCGTGCACCGCTTGCGCTTGGCCAACCGCTTCTCGCGCGGCGTCAGGCGCGCCGCGACCGGGGTCACCGCGGCCGCCACGGTGGCGCCCGCCGGGGTGGCCCCAGCGACCGGTGCCGAGCTGATGGAGCCGAGGGTGCAGACCAGCGCAGCAGCGAGGCCGCCGACGAGCGTCCGAGTAGTCGTCACGGTCACAAGAGTCGCACCTCGACCGCCGTTTGGGGAGGTGGTCCGGGTGCATCCGACCTGCGGGCCCGCGAGACCTCAGCTGACCCCGACGATCGGGAGCCGGAGCGCGGCGGGGGCGTCGTGGGGCACGGCGGGTCGGCGGGGGGCCACCGGCGCGACGGGGGCGTACGCCGCTCCGAGCGGCGGGCGGGGGTCGGGCTCGCCCTTGTTGGGCCACATCGACATCGCGCGCTCGGCCTGGGCGGTGATCGTCAGCGACGGGTTGACCCCGAGGTTGGCGGTGACCGCGGAGCCGTCGGCGACGTGCAGCCCGTCGTGCCCGAACACGCGCTGGTAGCCGTCGACCACGCCGTCCTCGGGGTTCTCGCCGATCGGCGCGCCACCGATGAAGTGGGCGGTCATCGGCATGTTGAAGGGCTCGCCGACGGAGCCGCCAGGCTTGCCACCCATGACCTCGGCCATGCGCCGCACGACGGTGTTGGCCATCGGGATCCAGGTCGGGTTGGGCTGGCCGTGGCCCTGCTTGGAGGTCAGCACGTACTTCCTGGTGCCGGGCACCTTGACCGGGTAGACGGTCAGCGAGTTGTCGAGGCTCTGCATCACCAGGGCGACGACCGTGCGCTCCGACCAGTGCTTGAGGTCGTAGAGGTCCTTGATGCTGGCTCGCTCGCGCCACATCTCGCCGAGCCACGTGCGCCAGCGCGGCAGCGGGCCGTCGCCGTCGGTGAGCACGGTCTGCAGCAGCGACATGACGTTGCTGCCCTTGCCGTAGCGGCACGGCTCGACGTGGGTGTCGGCGTCGGGGTGGAACGACGAGGTGATCGCGATGCCGTAGCTGTAGTCGATCGTCGTGTCGGGCGCGATCGAGCCGAGGATCGACTCGGAGTTGGTGCGGGAGAGCTCGCCGAGCCGGTCGGAGAGCCGCGGCAGGTGGCCCTCGGCCTTCATCCGGTGCAGCAGCTTCTGGGTGCCGATCGCCGCGGCCGCCATCACGACGTGGTGCGCGGTGAGGGTGCGTGTCGTACGACGGGTGGCGCGGCGGGCCTTGGTGAACTTGATGCGGACGTCGTAGCCGCCGCCCTCCCGCTCGCTGATCCGCGTCACCGTCGACAGCGGCATCACCTTCGCGCCCTGCTGCTCGGCGAGGTAGAGGTAGTTCTTGACCAGGGTGTTCTTCGCGTTGTGGTTGCAGCCCGTCATGCAGTCGCCGCAGGCGATGCAGGTACGCCGCTCGGGCCCGGCGCCGCCGAAGAACGGGTCGGCGACGGTCTCGCCCTGCTGCTGGCCGGGCTCGCCGAAGAAGACGCCCACCGGCGTCGGGTGGAAGGTCTCCGCCACGCCGAGGTCGCCGGCGACCTTCTCCATGACGTCGTCGGCCGGGGTGCGCAGCGGGTTCTCGACGACGCCGAGCATGCGCTTGGCCTGGTCGTAGAACGGCTTGAGCTCGGCCTTCCAGTCGGTGATGTGGGCCCACTGCCGGTCGCGGTAGAACGCGTCGGCGGGCTCGTAGAGGGTGTTGGCGTAGACGAGCGAGCCGCCGCCCACGCCGGCCCCGGCGAGGATCAGGGAGTCGCGCACGGCCTCGATGCGCTGGATGCCATAGCAACCGACCTCGGGACGGTAGAGGAACTTGCGGACGTCGAAGGAGTTCTTCGGCAGCTCGTCGTCGGCGAATCGGGCGCCGGCCTCCAGCACGCCGACGCGGTAACCCTTCTCGGTGAGCCGGAGCGCGGCCACCGAGCCGCCGAAGCCCGAGCCGATGACCAGGACGTCGAAGTCGAGGTCGTCGTCCACCCCGCCCGCTGCCACCTCGTCGCTCCTCACTTCATCCCCAGACGACGCTGCAGCTTCAGCGTCGCGGTCATGAACCCGGCGTACTGCTGGTCGTTCATGCCGAGCATCGGCGCGAAGCGCAGCACCCGCTGCACCGCCACCGACTGCGGCTCGGTGTAGCGCAGGATGCCCTCTGCGCCCTGGCGGCGACCCACGCCCGACTCGCGCATGCCACCCATCGGGGCCTCGATGCTCGCGAAGGTCGCGGCGAAGGCCTCGTTGACGTTCACGGTGCCGCACTTCACCTCCGCCGCGAGCTCGCGGGCGCGGGCGGTGTCGCGGCTGTAGATGGCGCCGTTGAGGCCGTAGACGCCCTCGTTGGCCCGCCGCACCGCGTCGGCCTCGTCGCTGAAGCGCGAGAGCGCCACGACCGGGCCGAAGGTCTCGGCCGAGGCGCACTCCATGTCGGGGGTGACGCCCTCGAGCACCGTCGGCTCGTAGTAGTAGGGGCCGAGGTCAGGCCGGTGCCGGCCGCCGGTGAGCACCGTGGCGCCCTTGGCCCGCGCCTCCTCGACGTGTCGCTGCACGGTGTCGAGCTGGTCCTGGCTGATGAGGGAGCCCATGTCGCTGCCCCAGTCGAGACCGGTGCGGAGGTTCATCGCCTCGACCCGGCGCACGAGCTCCTCGCGGAAGGCGTCGTAGACCTCGTCGGCGACGAGCAGACGCTCGATGGAGACGCACAGCTGCCCGGCGTTGGAGAACGACGCCCGCAGCGCACCCTCGGCGGCGCGCTTCACGCTGGCGTCGCGCAGCACCAGCATGGGGTTCTTGCCGCCGAGCTCGAGGGAGCAGCCGATCAACCGCTCGGCCGCCTGGGCGGCGATGATCTTGCCGGTCGCGGTGGAGCCGGTGAAGCAGACGTAGTCGCTGCGCTTGATGATCGGGGTGCCCAGCTCGCGCCCGGCACCCGCGACGACGTTCCACAGGCCGTCGGGGAAGCCCGCCTCACGCAGCAGCTGGGCGCCGTACAACGCTGTGAGCATGGTCTGGGCGTCGGGCTTGATCACCACGGCGTTGCCGGCGAGCAGCGCCGGGAGGCCGTCGCACAGGGCCATGGTGAAGGGGTAGTTCCACGGGGCGATGATGCCGACCACGCCCTTCGGCAGCCGCGCGACCGTGGCCTGCGTCAGCCCCGGCACCACGCCGCGGACCCGGCGGGTCTCGAGGTGGTCCTTGGCGGTGTACGCGTAGTAGCGCGCGGTCAGCGCGACGTGCAGCGGCTCGTCGAAGGCGTGCTTGCGGGCCTTGCCCGACTCCCAGCAGATGAGGTCGAGGATCTCGTCCTGCCGCTCGAGCACCAGGTCGTGGAAGCGCAGCAGCAGCCGCTTGCGCTCGGCGAGCGACGTCTGCGCCCACGCCCGCTGCGCGCGCCGGGCGCGGTCGAAGGCCCGCTCGACGTCGGACTCGTCGGACTGCGGCACCATCGCCAGCGGCTGTCCCGTGATCGGCGTGTACGTCGGCACGGAGCGGCCCGTGCTCGAGGCGACGAGGTCGGTCAGCGCCCGCACCTCGTCGGGCTCCAGCGCGTACGACGCCGTCACGTCGTGCTCGGGGTCAGCGGGGCCGGTGTTGGTGCTCGGGTCCGGGTGAGCGGTCATCCACCTAGGCTAAACCGACCGGTAACTTGACACAACGAGTTGTTTTGTCAAACACGTCTACGAGCCAGGCCGTCATACTCGTTAGATGACGAGCCGCCTCTCTACCCGGGCGATGAAGACCAGGCTCGACGTCGCGATGGCTCCGCGCCGCGCCGCGACGTGGGAGGAGCGCCATCTAGCGGGTGAGGTGCCCGGACGTTGGCCCTACGGACTCGACCACCTTGCTGGGTCCTCGTCGGAGCTGGACGTGCGTCTGCGGTTGCTCCCCGAGCCCGGTCGTGCTGGGAGGTTTCTCGCGCGCCTGCCGCGTGCGCGAGTGGGCAGGAAGCGCATCGGTCTCGCCTGGGACGAGAACGTCGCCCAGCGACTCGTGGCCTGCCGGGACTACGACGTCATGCACTGCGGGGTGATCTGGGCGACGGATCGCTGGATGCGCGACAAGGACGCCCTCTCCCGCACGGCTCGCCTAACGCTGGCGGCGATGACGTCCGTCTGGACCCTGAGCCGGCCGCAGCTCGACGCGCTCGACGGGCTGCTTCCCGTGGGGGTCCGCCGCACCTTTGTGAAGTTCGGCGTGGACCCGGACTTCTACTCCTACCGTCCCTACCCGGACCGCCCGATGGTCTTCAGCGTGGGTGGCGACCGGGATCGCGACACCGCGACACTTCTAGAGGCCTACCGCATCGTCGCCGAGGCCCGCCCCAGGACGCGGCTGCTGCTCCAGACGAAGCGGGAGTGCCCGGTGCCCGAGGGGGTGGAGGTCGTCCCTCATCTCAGCCACCTCGAGCTCCGCCGCATGTACGCGGAGGCAAGTGTGGTGGCCGTCGCGACGCGTCCGAACCTGCACGTGTCGGGGATGACAGTCTCGTTGGAGGCGCAGGCCACGGGTCGGCCGGTCGTGCTGACGGCGACGCCCGGTACCGAGGACTACGTGACCGACGGGTCCACGGGCCACCTGACCCCTGTGGGCGACGGCGCTGCCTTGGCCGAGCGCATCATCCACCTGTTGGACGATCCCGACGCTGCCGCGCAGCAAGGGCTCGCCGGACGGGCGGCCGTCGAAGCCACCTTCACCGACGTCCACCTCGCTCGCCGGCTCCTCGAGGCGACGTCCGCATGAGCTCGGCCGGCCCCGTTGTGTTCCTTCACAGCTCCGACGAGCTCTACGGCGCCGACCGCGTCGTGCTGGACCTCTACCGGGCCCTCCCGGACGCCGAGCGAGCAACCGCAGAGGTCTGGCTCCCGACCGACGTCGAGCACGGCTCGGCTCCGCTCTGCTCGGTCTTGGAGGCCGAGGGTGCGATCGTGCGTCATCTCGATCTGCCCGTGCTCCGGCGGGCTTACCAGAACCCCCGTGGTCTGGCGGCGCTCGCCCGCCGGGCGATCCGGCTCCGGCCGCTCCTGCGGGCGGCTCGGCCTTCGATGGTCTACTGCACCACCAGCGCGACGATGGTGGCCGCGCCCGTCGCGCTCTCGGTCCGCGCGCCCAGGGTGGTCGGTCACGTCCAAGAGCTGTGGTCACGGTCAGACACCGTCGCGCTCTCACCCATGGCGCTGTCCTGCCAACGACTCGTCGCCATCTCCAGCCCGGTCCGTGAGAGCCTGCCCGCACGTCTGCGGCACCGCACCACGGTCGTGCTGAACGCCACTGCAGAGCCGACCGGGTACTCACCGCCGGTCGAGCACGACGGGCCGGTCCGCTTCCTCGTGGCAAGCCGGTGGAACACCTGGAAGGGTCACAAGACGTTGCTCCGCGCGTGGGACCGGGCCGGTAGCCCGGGGACCCTGACGGTCCTGGGTGGGCCGCCCCCGAGCGGTGACGGAGTTGACGTCCGCGCGCTGGTCGACAGCCTGCGGCGCCCCGAGACCGTGTTGGTCCTCGGCGAGGTGCCGGACATTGGACGACACGTCGACCGAGCCGACGTCGTGGTCGTGCCGTCGGACCGCCCGGAGCCGTTCGGTCTCGTGGCCATCGAGGCGTTCGCGCGGGGAAGACCCGTGATCGCAAGTGCCGGTGGCGGTCTCGCGGACGTCGTCAGCGACGGTGTCGACGGCTGGCTGTACGAGCCGGGCAATGACGATGCGCTCGGACGGCTCCTCCAGAGCGTGACTGCGGCGGAGGCCGCGGCGCGTGGGGCCCGCGCGCGAGAGACGTACCTCTCCAGGTTCACGGCCTCTCGGTATGCCGACCAGTGGCGCCAGGTCGTCGAGCTCGTCGGACCCGTTCAGCGCTAGTCACCGGACGAGGACCACAGCCAGTGGTCCGCAGCCACCCGGCCGTCGACGTCGGGAAGGTCCGCAAGAATCGTGCTCGGCGCACGGCCGGACGTCAGCGCGACGACGACGGCCCGGATCAGTCCGGGCTCCCCGTCGGCAGTGGCGGCGACCCCGTGACCATGGTCACCGAGCCATCCGGCGATCCCTGTCTCGTCCGACGCGACCACCTCGCACCCGTGCGAGAGGCCCTCGACCAGAGGGAGCCCGACCTGCTCCCGCCACGTTGGTGTGGACCGGGAGTAGAGCACAACGGCCCGCGCAGCCCTGAGCCTGCGATGGATCTCGACCCGCGGCGGATCGAGGACGATCTCCACGTCGTCGCGGCGTCGCGCCAGCTCGGCCGCGCGTCCAAGGTGCGCGCCCTGCCCGATCACGACCAGGCGAGAAGTGGGCACCTGACGGGCGATCTCTGGCCAGGCGGAGAGCAGGGGAAGCAGTCCCTTGCGATCGTCAAAGGCACCGAGGAACACCAGGACGGGATCCCGCTCGTCGTCCAGCCGCCCGCACTGACAGGGAGCCGAGATGGCTGGCACGAGCGCCGATGCGCGCGGGAGTGCGACTCCGAGCGCCTCGTACTGGGCGCGCGCCTCCTCCGTCCCGAAGACGATGCGGTCCGTGGTCCTCAGCGCGAGCCTCACCGCACCGTGGTATGCGAGGCGTCGCCACCGGCTCCGCAAGCGAGCGCTACGAGCGCCCAACGCGTCGTCGTTGGCGATGGCGTAGGTCCCGATGCGTACACGGCGACGGAGCACGACGCCGGCGACGCGCGCGGCGATCACCGCGGTCACCGTGGTCCGCAGCGCATTCAGCATCAGCGGCTCGTTGACCTCGACCTCCCTCACCCGGTGCCTGAGCATCAGTGGCAGCAGCTGCCAGCGGTTGTTGAGGTGGATCAGGCTCAGCCCGTCCGCCACCGACTCGTCGAAGTCGTAGCTACGCTGGGAGAAGACGATCAAGGCGGGAGCGAGCGTGGACGCGCGTTCAAGGTGAGCCGTCCGCAATGACCGGTAGATCCGCATCCGTTGGGGAGATGGCGACGTGGTCATGTCGACTCCGACCGGCGGCTGGCAAGCTCGACGGCCTGGCGGTAAGCCGCCAGGTGATCCCGGGCAGCACGTGACCACTCTCGCGCGGAGAGATCGGGACAAGACGTCGACGGCCGCGTGCTGGCCAGGGCACGTGCGAAGTCGTGCGCCGACACGTCATCCGCGAACAGGTGCACCCAGCCTGGCCCGACCTCGTGCGCCAGCTTCCGGTTGACCTCGTTGTCCGGCACCAGCACGGGCCGGCCCAGGGACAGCGCCGCCAATGCAGCACCGGAGTTGTGCATCTGACGGTAGGGCAGCACGACGAGCACGCTCTCGGTGACGTGGGCCACCAGCGTCTCGTCGTCGACGTAGCGCAGGTCGAGATCGATACGGGGGTCGCCGTCCGCGAGGTCGCGCACTGCACGCTCGACCGATCGGTCCGCAGGCAGACCAGCGACCGTGAGGCTCAGCGAAGCGTCAGGCGTGCACCGAAAGGTCCGGAGGAGGTGCTCGACACCCTTGTAGGGTCGGATCCTGCCGACGAAGGCGATCCGGCCGGCGACGGGCTGACGCTGGTCGTAGGGCGAGAACCAGTCTCGGTAGTGGCCGTGCAGGATCGTGACGTCGCGGCCCCCCGGGGGGAGCGCCGTTGTGTCGTTGATCTTGATGCGCACGAGGGTCAGCCGGTCGAGCCAGCTGAGCAGGACGTGGTCGACGTGCCGCAGCCCGGCGGGACGATTCAGGTTGTGCCAGGTACGCACGACCGGGACTTGTCGGACGACCATGCGGACGCACCACAGCCCGACGAGCAGACGCTTGACGGTACGTCGCAAGCTGGTGCGTCCCTCGACCAGGATGTCGGGCCAGTGGAGGTGCACGACGTCGTAACGACCCAGCAACGCGGCCCGCCATCCGAAGTAGAGCACGCCGATCTCGTTGTCGGCTTCGAGCGACCTCGCGAGCTGAGTGATGTAAGGATTGGTGGTCGGTCGCGGCCGCGGAAAGGACGTCAGGACCACGAGTCGGCCGTCTGTCACGATCCCACCGTCCCCTCGACGTTTGCACGACGCGCCGAGCCCGCCCGCCCGCCGGGAGCGTGTGCCAGAATTCGCGTTCACGATGCCCGTACGAGCCGCTCCAGGGAGAGCCCCGTGTCGACCGCCAGCCTAGGGCGCTCCGTCCCCCGCGTCGCCGTCGGGTTGCTCACCTTCCACCGGCCGGACCGGCTCGCGCGACTCATACCCATGCTGGCCGACCACCTCGACTCGGCCGTCGCGGACGGGGATGCCGCCGCGGGCGCGATCATCGTGGTCGACAACGATTCCGAGGGCTCGGCTGAGGACGCAGTGGAATCCGCCGGGCGGCCCGACCTCGTCCGCTACGTTGTGGAGGCCCGACGAGGCATCTCCTACGGTCGGAACAGGGCGCTCGACGAAGCGGTCGCCGACGGCGCGGATGTGCTGGTCTTCATCGACGACGACGAGACCCCACAAGCCGGGTGGCTCCGGGAACTCCTCGCCACCTACGGATCACGTGACGTGCAGGCCGTTGCCGGCGCCGTCGTGTCCCAGCCAGACGGCGATCTCGATCCGTTCGTCGAGGCCGGCGGCTTTCTCGACCGGGCGCACCGTGACGGGGTCCGCACCGGCGAGCCGATCCCCCGGGCGGCGACCAACAACCTGTTGCTCGACATCGCCTTCGTTCAGGCTCGTCAGCTGCGCTTCGACCCGCGCTTCGGCACCACCGGTGGCGGTGACTCGTTGTTCACGAGTCAGCTGACCGCAGCGGGCGGGCGCATGGTCTGGTGTGCTGAGTCGGTCGTGGTCGACCACGTCCCGGCCGATCGCATGACCCCAGCGTGGATCTTGTCGCGGTCCTACAACATGGCCAGCGCCCTGGTCTTCGTCGAGCTCGAGCTGAGGTCGTCGCGCTTGGATCGCGTCGCGTTCCGCGCGCTGACCGCCGCCCGCGAGACCGCACGCCTGACCCAGGGCGCAGCGTTGGTCGCACGCGGACGTGCTACAGGATCGCTGCGCGACGTCGCGCGGGGCCGCCGGGCCTTGGCGCGGGCGCACGGGGCAGCGTCCGGGCTTCGTGGACGACGCTCCGTGCACTATCCCGATCCCCGGTCCACCTCTGGAGCGACATGAGCATGACCCCCTGCAGACCATCCCGCACTGCCGCGGACGAGACGTCCCGCCTCGTGTCCTCGAGGCCGGCGTGAGCGACACGGGTACGAATGGAGGCCGCGACCGCCGTTGGCGCTGGATCGCCGCCACGGCGGCGGTCGCGGTAGTGGTCGTCGTCGTGGTGCTGCTGTTCGCCGGTGGTGACGGTACTGGTGACCCTCAGACCTCGTCCCCCACGTCCCCGGGGGCCCCGACACGATCTGTGTCTCCCGGCACGTCGCCCTCACCTGGGCCCACCGGGGGCGAGGACGAGGCCGGCGGCGGAGCCAGCAGCGGTCCGAGGCCAAGTCCGGTCGGGACGCTTGCGCCCGGTCAGGCCAACACCGAACGGCCGCTCGGTGCTTCGCTCGACGAGACCGCACGACCGACCGAAGCGGTCGGCGTCCGTGTCGCCCGGATCGAGTCGGTCCGTTCGCGAGCGGAGATTCCTGGCGAGACCAGCCGACCAGCGCTTCGGCTGACCATCGTCGTGAGCAACTCATCATCCGCACCGCTGTCGATCGACGGGGCGCTGACGAACCTCTACTACGGACGCGACCGGACACCCGCAAACCCGGTGGACCGCCCGGGCGGGCGCCCGTTCCCGTCGACCGTGCCTGCCGACGGCCGCGTGTCCGGAGTGTTCGTCTTCAACGTTCCGCCCGAGCAGCGCGACCAGCTCGCGATCGAGGTGAGCGTGGACGCTCAGGTGCGCAGAGTCGAGTTCCGCGGCGCCGCCTGACCGCGGTCGGTTCGCCTGCGGCGCGTCAAGCAACACATATCCTTGTCGCGCCCACGCGCTCGACGTCGACAAGAGGAGCTCGCCAGTGTCGTTCAGCGAGACCGTCGCGCGGCTGGGCGCGGCCCAGAAGGGCCGTGCGCGCGGGGCGCCCGCCTATTCCGTCTTCGTCAACCGCCCAATCGGTCGCTACCTGGCGGCGGCGAGTCACCTGCTTGGGTTGACGCCCAACCAGGTGACGGCCGTCAGCGCTGCCTTCACCCTCCTGGGCATCGTCATGGTCGCTCTTGCTCCCGCGACCCTCGTGACGGGTGTGGCGATCTGGCTGCTGCTCGCCCTGGGGTACGCCTGGGACTCGGCCGACGGTCAGGTGGCGCGCCTGCGCGGGGGTGGCTCTGTGGCCGGAGAATGGTTGGACCACTTCGTCGACTCGGGGAAGGTGATCGGTCTTCACCTCGCTGTGGTGATCGGCCTCTATCGCCATGGCACCGAGCCGGTCTACCTGCTGGTGCCTCTGCTCTTCGCGCTCGTCAACGGCATGACGTTCTTCGGCATGATCCTCAACGACCTGCTGAAGGGTGCACGCGGAGTGGCCTCCGCAGCACGGCGTGGGGGCTTCTCCCCCATCCGCTCACTTGCCCTGCTGCCGACCGACTACGGGGTGCTCTGCGCGAGTTTCGTCCTGTGGGGCTGGGCAACGGCCTTCCAGGTCAGTTACGGCCTGCTGTGCGTGGCGGGCGTGGCGTTCCTCGTTCTCGCCGCCGTGAAGTGGTTCCGCGAGGTGACGAGGCTGGTCCCGCCGACCGCGTCGAGCACCACCGGCACCTGATGGCCAGCGTCGTCGTGCGGCCCAGCACGCCTGGCACGTTGCTGCATCGCGACGTGAGCGGCGTCGTCCAGCGAGCCGTGGCGGTGCTCGCGGTCGCGAGCCTCGCCCTGAGGATCAATCTGCACCCACTGGTGCCATTGGGATACGCCATCGCGCTCGCGGCACTGCCGGTCACCCTCGGCGTGGTCCGCCGCTACCGTGGCGCCGGCATCCTCGTCGTCTCTGCGCTGATGGCGGTCGTGGGGGGCTTGGCCATCAGTTGGGCCGTCGGTCCGCCGTCGTTCGACGGCCTGGACTCGGTCGGCGTGGGTCAGGCCAGTCGAGTCCTCATGGTCGGGCTCGGGTCCTTGTTGTTGCTCTGGGCGCGTTCCGTGCTCGGGGCACGTGTCGTGATCATGGTCTACGCGCTGGCAACGTGGGTGACCGTCGTCCTGGACGGCGTCAGCGACGTGAACCCGTGGAAGTTCTCGCTGTCGGTGCCGACGACGCTCCTGCTCCTGAGCCTGCCGTGGGTGTACCGCAGGACGTCGGCGGAGGTGGCGGTCCTGTTCGTCCTCGGTGCGGTGTCGGCGACACAGGACTCACGCTCCGCTGCAGCCACGATGCTGATCGCCTGCGCCCTCGTGCTGACCCGTCGCGATAGCGCGACCCGTCGCGTGAGCTCGCTCGTCGTGATGCTCAGGCTGGCCCTCTTCAGCGTCGGCGGCTTCCTGCTGTTACAGGCTGCGCTCCTCAGCGGCGACCTCGGCGAGGAGGTCAGGCAGCGCACCATGGAACAGACCAACACCTCCGGCAACGTCATCCTGGGCGGGCGGCCCGAGCTCGGCGCCTGGTGGGCGCTGATCGCCGACCAACCCTGGGGGTACGGCATCGGCACGGTCCCCACTCCCAGCGAGGTGTACGTCGCCAAGACCGGCATGGCGGGTCTCGGCTACGACCCGAACAACGGTTACGTCGAGAACTACATGTTCGGACAGGGATTCGAGGTTCACTCGGTGCTGGGCGACCTGTGGCTCCTCGCGGGGCTCCCGGGCCTCCTCCTGGCGATGGTGGCCATCACCCTCGTCGTCGCCGGCATGTCGCAGCAGCTGGGCCAGCGGATAGCAAGCGCGGCGCTCATCTACCTTGCGATCCGCGTCTCGTGGGACTTCGCGTTTGGTCCCATCTACAGCGCCCTACCCCTCCTCATGCTGGCTCTTGCGCTTGCCATGCCGGAGAAGTCACGCCCCGCCTCCCCCGACCCTTCGCCTGCACGGACCTGACCCCGTCGCATCGACTGAGACAAGCGGTCGTAGACGTCACCACGTGCCGACGTGAAACATGTCGGCCCCCGGTCGTGGTGGCGTCGTCAGTCGGAGGTCACCGCAAAGAGGTCGACCGCGACGACGATGGGGGCGTTGGCCTGTGATGCAGCCGGCAGCCAGCTGAACAGACCCACCGACCCCGCGGCCTGGAAGCCCGCGGTGTTGTCAGTCGTCGAGCGCTGCCAAGCAACAGGCTCCTGCTCCGCAGACGGCCACACCTTCGCCGAGACCGCCGTCGGAGTCGTCCCACGCACCGACATCTTCA
>NZ_BAAHAA010000031.1:0-37254 GCF_054777915.1 Nocardioides marmoraquaticus
TGGTACTGCGACCGGGAGGTCGTGGGAGAGTAGGACGTCGCCGGACAATTCTTAGTGGCTGAAGGCCGTCCCCCGCGGGGGGCGGCCTTCAGTCGTTCCTGCGCGTCTTCACGAGGCGTGTGGGTGCCGCCACCCCAGGGTTCACCGAGCGTTCGGTCGTGACGGCTCGAATGGTCGGGTGCAGAGCGGGACGCGTCGACGGGTGCTCACCGCGGTGCTCGTGGCCGGCGGGTTCGCCGGAGGGGTCGCCGTCGGCGGGCGCGGGCTGCTCCAGCGCCAGGCGGCCGTGGCGCGCGCTGCCATCGGCAAGCCGCTGGGCGAGGAGGCCCTCGCGGCCGACCGCACCTGGAAGCGCAAGCACGGCGACCGCGTCGACCTGCTCCTCATGGGTGACTCCGTCGCCGCGGGGTTGGGTGCCGAGCTGCCCAAGCACACCCTCGGCGCCCACCTGGCGCGCCGTCTCGCCAAGCGCACGCAGCGCGCCGTACGGCTGCACACGGCCGCCGTGGTGGGCTCGGAGAGCAAGGACCTCGAGGCACAGCTGGCGTCGCTCCCGGCGTCGTACCGACCCCACCTGGCCGTCGTGGTCGTGGGCGGCAACGACGTCACCCACCGAGTGCCCGTGGCCACCTCGGTGGCCCATCTCGTCGACTGCGTGGGGGCGCTGCGCGAGCGTGGCGCGGAGGTCGTGGTCGGCACGTGCCCCGACCTCGGTGCGCTCCGCCCCGTGCCGCAGCCGCTGCGCACCCTGGGCTCGATGGCGTCGCGCCAGCTGGCGTCGGCCCAGGCGGCTGCGGTGCTGCCCCTCGGGGCGCGGGTGGTGCCGCTCGCCACCGCGGTCGGCCCGTTCTTCGTCGTCGACCCCGACGCCCACTTCAGCGCGGACCGCTTCCACCCGTCGTCGCTGGGCTACAAGCGCACCGCCCAGGCGCTGCTGCCCGCCCTCGTGGCAGCGCTGGAGGGCGAGAGCGGCGGCGTCGCCGCGTCCTGACCGCCCGCACTCACGGGTCGGCGGGAGCGGGGGGAGACGTTTGCACTCGCTGGGGGCGAGTGCTAAAAATTGAGTTGGCAGTCACCGTGGGTGAGTGCCAACCCCAAGCACCACCGCACAACCATCCAGGCCGTGACCGTCGAGGTCCGGGAGCGCTGGCGGGAAGGGTCCGCCAGGTCGTCCGGACCGTCCGTCGCGGGCGACGCCGCGGCCGACCATCACCGAGCGTGAGGAACCACCACCAGTCATGCCGAAGCTGATTGCTTTCAACGAGGAGGCCCGCCGCGGGCTCGAGCGAGGGATGAACACCCTCGCCGACGCGGTCAAGGTCACCCTGGGCCCCAAGGGCCGCAACGTCGTGCTCGAGAAGAAGTGGGGTGCCCCCACGATCACCAACGACGGTGTGAGCATCGCCAAGGAGATCGAGCTCGAGGACCCCTACGAGAAGATCGGCGCCGAGCTCGTCAAGGAGGTCGCGAAGAAGACCGACGACGTCGCCGGTGACGGCACCACCACCGCGACCGTGCTCGCCCAGGCGATGGTCCGCGAGGGCCTGCGCAACGTCGCGGCCGGCGCCAACCCGATGGCGCTCAAGCGCGGCATCGAGAAGGCCGTCGAGTCCGTCTCCGAGCAGCTGCTCGGGATGGCCAAGGACATCGAGACCAAGGAGCAGATCGCCGCGACCGCGTCGATCTCCGCCGCCGACGCCTCCGTGGGCGAGGCCATCGCCGAGGCGATGGACAAGGTCGGCAAGGAAGGCGTCATCACGGTCGAGGAGTCGAACACCTTCGGGCTCGACCTCGAGCTCACCGAGGGGATGCGCTTCGACAAGGGCTACATCTCCCAGTACTTCATGACCGACCCCGAGCGCATGGAGGCCGTCCTCGACGACCCCTACGTGCTCATCGCCAACAGCAAGGTCAGCACCGTCAAGGACCTGCTGCCGCTGCTGGAGAAGGTCATGCAGTCCGGCAAGCCGCTGCTGATCATCGCCGAGGACGTCGAGGGCGAGGCCCTGTCGACCCTGGTCGTCAACAAGATCCGCGGCACCTTCAAGTCGGTCGCCGTCAAGGCCCCCGGCTTCGGTGACCGCCGCAAGGCAATGATGCAGGACATCGCGATCCTCACCGGTGGCCAGGTCATCTCCGAGGACGTCGGCCTGAAGCTGGAGAGCGCCGGTCTGGAGCTGCTCGGCCAGGCCCGCAAGGTCGTCATCACCAAGGACGAGACCACCATCGTCGAGGGCTCGGGCGACCAGGACCAGATCGCCGGTCGGGTCAACCAGATCCGCGCCGAGATCGAGAAGTCGGACTCCGACTACGACCGCGAGAAGCTGCAGGAGCGCCTCGCCAAGCTGGCCGGCGGCGTGGCCGTCATCAAGGTCGGCGCGGCCACCGAGGTCGAGCTCAAGGAGCGCAAGCACCGCATCGAGGACGCCGTGCGCAACGCGAAGGCGGCCGTCGAGGAGGGCATCGTCGCCGGCGGCGGCGTCGCCCTGGTGCAGGCAGCTGCCTCGGCGTTCGAGAAGCTCGACGTCGACGGTGACGAGGCCACCGGCGCCAACATCGTGCGCGTCGCGACCTCCGCCCCGCTGAAGCAGATCGCCGTCAACGCCGGCCTCGAGGGCGGCGTCGTCGCGGAGAAGGTCGCCGGGCTCACCCCGGGCCACGGCCTCAACGCCGCGTCGGGCGAGTACGTCGACATGGTCGCCGAGGGCATCATCGACCCGGCCAAGGTGACCCGCTCGGCGCTGCAGAACGCCGCGTCGATCGCCGCGCTGTTCCTCACCACCGAGGCCGTCGTGGCCGACAAGCCGGAGAAGGCCGCCCCCGCGGGCGACCCGACCGGCGGCATGGGCGGCATGGACTTCTGAGTCCAGGCGCCCGACGCTTCGCAGGGCCCCATCCCGATCAGTCCGGGGTGGGGCCCTGTGGCGTTCGGGGGCCCGGCCGCCTCGGGGCTTCGCAACGGTGGCGACCTGGCCGTTCTCCTCGCCGAGCAGGGGCGTGCGGCAGGTCAGGAGCCACCACCTAGGCTCCGGTCGTGGCGCGTACGACGAGACAGCTCACCGTCAGCGACAGCGTGGTCGTCCTCGCGGTCGACCCGGTCACGGTCTGGGAGCAGGTGGCCGACCCGACGCAGATGCCGCGGTGGAGCCCCGAGAACACCGGCGCGACGACCGCTGCGGAGGCACGGCCGCTGACCGAGGGCGAGACCTTCCGCGGCAGCAACCGCCGGGGGCGGGCGCGGTGGTCGACCGCGTGCGTCGTACGCCGCTCGGTGCCGGGTGAGCGGTTCTGCTTCGACGTCGTCGGCTGGGGACCGGAGCGGCTCGGCCTGAAGGTCGAGGTCGCCCGGTGGGACTACGCCTTCGAGGCCGTCGACGGCGGCACGCGGGTCACCGAGACCTGGTCCGACGGCCGGCGGGGCTGGCCGGCCTGGGCTGCGAACGCCTTCGACAAGGTCGCGGCGGGTCGGCCCTTCGCGGAGTTCCAGCGACGCAACATCGCCCGCACCCTGGCCGCGCTGAAGGCCGACCTGGAGCAGACGACGTGAGCGCACCACCGCTGCGGTGGGCGTGGGTCGTGGTGGTGCTGTTCACCGCGAGCGGGGTCGTCCACCTGGTGCGGCCGTCGGCGTTCGCGGCGCAGGTGCCGGACTTCCTCCCGGCGCAGACCGCGGTCGTCGTGGTCTCCGGCGTGCTCGAGCTCGCGTGCGCCGCGCTCATGGTGGTGCCGCGCACGCGTCGGGTCGGCGGTCTCGCCGCCGCGGTGCTGCTGGTCGCGATCTTCCCGGGCAACCTCTGGCAGACCTGGGAGGCGTGGTCGGACCACCGCGCGGGCGAGGCGAGCACGGCGTACCTCCTCGGCACGCTCGTGCGGCTGCCCCTGCAGGTGCCGCTGGTCTGGTGGACCTGGCGGGTGTGGCGCCCCGCGGCGCCGGCTCAGCCGCCCAGGCCGTAGCACTCCACGATCTTCGGGCCCGCGGTGTCGAGCGCCCGGAGGTCCTCCTCGCTGGCCATCCCCTCGATGGTCTCGTCGCCCGCGGCGAGCGAGGCCAGCGTCGCGTCGGAGAAGTCGGAGTCGACGAGCACCTGGGCCGCGCACTCGGCCTGCTCCGCGGTGATCCCCTCGCCGTCACGCTCGAGCGCAGCGGCGAGGTCCGCGACCGAGGGGCGGTCACCCGTCTCCGGGGCGGGGGCCTCCGAGGCCTGCTCGGTCGCCTCCTCCTGTGACGAGTCCTCCGACCCGCCACCGCCGCACCCGGCCACCGTCACGACCATCGCCGCCGCTGCCAGCGCCGTGCCGAGTCTCCTGCGCATCTGTGTGTCCCCCACGTCGCGCGCCCGGTCCGCTGCTGGCCCGAGGCGTCGCGGCCAGCATGGCGGACGCGGCGTGGGGACGTCCGCCGAATCCTCAGGACGTACGCCGCGCGACCAGCCCGGCGCCGAGCACCACGAGCCCGGCGGCGCTCGTCACCAGCAGCGCGGCGGTCGGTCCGGCACCGTCGACGAGGCCCCCCGCGAGCGCGGCGCCGGCGGCCACGCCGACGACGTTGGCCGTGGAGAGCGCGGTCATCGTGGTGGTGGCCCAGTCGGGCGGCGCGATCCGCTCGGCGAGGGCGTAGGAGCTGATCAGCGTCGGTGCGAGGGCGGTGCCCATCAGCAGCATGGCAACGGCCAGGCCCACCGGGCCAGCGGCGGTCGAGAGCAGCAGGCCGGCGACGAGGATGGCCGACCCGGAGACGGCGATGCGCAGCTCGTGCGGCACCCGCTCCGGCAGCCGGGTGGTCAGCAGCGCGGTGACGGCTGACCCGACGGCGCCGAGGCCGTAGACGAGCCCGGTCAGCGCGTCGTCCCCGGTGAGGGCGAGCCGCGCGGCCAGACCGGTCTGCGAGGCGCCGAAGACGACCCCGACCGCGCCGAGGCCGACCAGCAGCACCGCGAGCCGGCCGACGGGCAGCGGACCGCGGTGCTCCTCGGCCGCGCGGGCGCGGCCGGGCAGCGCGGTGCGGTGCAGCCCGAATCCGAGGTGGGCGACCAGTGCGAGCCCGAGGGCCAGCCACAGTGGCGTGGCGGGGGAGACCAGCGCGGCGAGGGTGCCGACCAGCACGGGCCCGAGCACGAACGACACCTCGTCGAGCGCGCCCTCCAGCGCCATCGCCGACGAGACGAACCGCCGCTCGTCGGCGCGACCCCGCGCCATCGCCGACCAGCGGGTGCGAGCCATCGCGCCCAGCTGTGGGTTGGCCAGGCCGACCAGCGCTCCGAGCAGGAGCAGGGCGGGCAGGGGCAGCGCCGTCAGCAGCAGCGTGACCAGGGCGGTCGCCTGCAGCGCCGTCGCCACCACGGCGACCAGACGCTGCCCGGCGCCGTCGGCCAGGGCTCCCACCAGGGGACCGCCCACGGCGCCCCCGAGGCTGAGCGCGGCGACGGCCAGGCCGCCCGTGCCGTAGGAGCCGGTGCGTTCGGCGACCAGCAGCAGCGTGCCGAGCGGGAGCGTCGCGGTCGGCAGCCGAGCGGCCGCGTCGAGCGCGAGGAAGACGGGCCCGGGGGTGGCGGCGACGGTGCGCAGCGTGGGCGCAGGGACGGGTGCTTCGGTGAGGGTCACGCGGGTGCTCCGGGGTACGACGGCGGACGTCGTGCGCCACCCCACCACTGACGCACCGGACCCCTGTGCTGCCCGCACGCTACCGCCGTACGCCGGCGCCCGCGAAACCGTGCGCCGGCCGGCGCCCCTCAGGCGCCGCGAAGGAGCGGCAGGTCGGCGTTGAGCAGGGCGGTGACGCGACGGCAGAGCAGGTCGACGACGGCGTCGTGGGTGCCGATCACCTCGGCGACGGTGGCGGCGCCGGCCTCGCGGGCGACCCGGGCGGCGCGGTCGGCGAAGAAGCCGCCGGCCAGCAGGTACGGCGACACGACGTCGCCGGGGCGCACGACGGCCTCGGGGCGCTCGCCCAGGCCCGACATCGTGGCGATGCGGACCGGAGCGCCCCACGCGCGGCCGAGCAGCTGGGCGGCGCGCTCGAGGTCACGGGTGGCGAGCGGGTCGCTCGACCCGGCGGCGACCATGACGACCGGTCGGCCGCGCTCGGCGCGGGCCTCGAGCAGCCGGTCGACCTGTGCCTGGGCCAGCAGGGCGTGCGGCCCGAGCGAGCGGCCGACCACGGCGGGCCGGCCTTTGGCGGCCGCGGGCAGGTCCTGGCGCAGGTGGTAGCCCGTCGACAGCAGCAGCGGCACCACGACGGTCGGCTGGTCGGAGCCGGCCAGCACGTCGGTCAGCAGCGGCTCGCACAGCTCGACGTACGACGTCACCGCCTCGACGCCCAGCCGCTGGGCCGCACGGCGGGTCGTCTCGACGGCCGTCGCGTTGGCCGGGCGCTTGCGGGTGCCGTGGGCGACGGTGACGAGCCGGGTCGCGTTCATGGGGGCACCTCCTCGTCGCGGCCGGTCCAGGGTAGTCAGTGGGCTCACGACGCGACCGGGTCGACGGCGAGGCGGTAGCCGCGCTTGACGACGGTCTGCACCGACCGGGTGCCGATCGCGGCGCGCAGCCGCGCGACGGCCATCTCGACCGCGTGCTCGGACCCGGCGGTGCCGCTCGGCAGCATCGCCAGCAGCGCTCGCCGCGAGACGACGTTGCCGGGGTTGGAGACCAGGGCCTGGAGCACCGCGGCGGGCGCGGGTGAGAGCCGGACCTCGGCGCCGTCGAGCAGCACCTCGTCGCCGTGCAGCAGCAGCTGGTGGCCCCCGACCAGCTCGAGGGCGAGGCCGTCGCGGCGCGACGGCAGCTCGGTCTCGAGCTGCTTGACCATGGCGGCGAGGCGGGAGCGCTCGGGATAGACCGTCGGCACGCCCCACATCTCGAAGGCCGCCGAGGTGACGGGCCCGACGCACGAGGCCACGACGTCGGCCTGGAAGGCCGAGACCACCTCGTCGCGGCGCCCGACCGAGCCGGCCGCCTCCATCATGGCGGCGACCGCGGGGGCCGAGGTGAAGGTGACGGCGTCGAGCTGGCGGTCGGCGACGAGGTCGATCAGCGCGAACATCGGCTCGGGGTCCTCGGCCGGCACCACCCGGTAGACGCTCACGGTGGTGACGTCGGCACCGCGCCGGCGCAGCGCGTGGGCCGCCATCGACAGCGACTGGCCGTGCTCCTGCACCACGATCCGGCGGCCCTCGAGGTCGCGTCCGCGCAGGTGGTCGAGCACGTCGTCGAACTCCTCCGACTCCGGCGCCCACAGCTCGCGCAGGCCGTGCCGGCGCAGCGCCCCCACGCTCTTCGGTCCACGGGCCAGGATCTCGGCGGGCTCGAGGTGCGCGACCAGCCGCTCGAGCAGGCCCCAGCCGTCGGCGGCGGAGAACCACGTGCGCAGGCCGATGCCGGTAGTGGCCAGGAACAGGTCGACCGGCTGCGCCAGCACCCGCTCCGTGGCCGCCCGCAGCTCGTCGGCGTCGACCTGGTGCGGCGCCAGCGACAGCGCCGGCGCCTTGACCACGGTCGCGCCGCGGCGCTCGAGCAGCGCCGCCTGCTCGTCGAGCTTGCGCGCCGCGGTCACCCCGACGCGGTAGCCGCGCAGCGGACCCTCACCCACCGGCGCCTCCTCCCTCACGTCGTGCCCGCCACCCGCACCACACCAGCGTCGGTGACCTCGACGGCGTACGTCGCCACGCGGACGTCGGCGTCGTCGAGGCACTGGCCGGTGCGGAGGTCGAACCCCTGCTTGAACATCGGGGAGGCGACGTACGGGACCGTCTCCCCGGCGATCGTGCGGGTGCCGACGATGCCGCGCGCCAGCACCGAGGCCCGGCAGAAGGGATCGTAGTTGTCGAGGGCGTGCACGGCGTCGTCGTGGGTCCGGAAGACCGCCACCGCCCGCCCGTCGACCAGCGCCGCCACCCCGCTCTCGGGGTCGATCCGGTCGAGGTGGCAGACCTCGGTCCAGGTGGTGGTCTCGACGGGCTCGACCGGCGAGCGGGTCTCGACCGGCGAGGTGGTCTCGTCGGTCGAGCCTGTCGAGACCACGCGTGCGCTCATCGGGGGGCCCCGACGGGGATGGAGGCGCCGAGGTCGACGGGGCCGTCGGTCAGGGCGGGCTCGGTCTGGCCGCGGCGCGAGCCGAAGGTGACGTTGGGGTCGGGCACGTCGGGGGCGTTGACGAAGGAGACGAAGCGGGCGAGCTTGTCGGGGTCGTCGAGGGTCGCCGCCCACTCGTCGAAGTAGGTGTCGACGTGCTGGGCCATCGCGGCCTCGAGCTCGCTGCCGAGCCCGAGCACGTCGTCGACGACGACCGCGCGCACGCGGTCCAGCCCGCCCTCGAGGCTCTCGATCCAGGTGGAGGTGCGCTGGAGCCGGTCGGCGGTGCGGACGTAGTACATGAGGTAGCGGTCGACGTAGCGGACCAGCGTCTCGTCGTCGAGGTCACCGGCCAGCAGCTGCGCGTGGGCGGGGGTGGCGCCGCCGTTGCCGCCGACGTAGAGGTTCCAGCCCTTCTCGGTGGCGATGACGCCGAAGTCCTTGCTGCGGGCCTCGGCGCACTCGCGCGCGCACCCGCTCACACCGGACTTCAGCTTGTGCGGCGAGCGCAGACCCCGGTAGCGCTCCTCGAGCCGGATCGCCATCGAGGTGGAGTCCTGCACGCCGTAGCGGCACCAGGTCGAGCCGACGCAGGACTTCACCGTGCGCAGCGACTTGCCGTAGGCGTGGCCGGACTCGAAGCCGGCGTCGACGAGCCGCCGCCAGATGGCGGGCAGCTCCTCGACCCGGGCACCGAGCAGGTCGATGCGCTGGCCGCCGGTGATCTTGGTGTAGAGGCCGAAGTCGCGGGCGACCTCGCCGAGCACGATGAGCTTCTCCGGCGTGATCTCGCCGCCGGCGACGCGGGGCATCACGCCGTACGTGCCGTTCTTCTGGATGTTGGCGAGGTAGGCGTCATTGGTGTCCTGCAGGGTGCGGTTGCCCTTGTCGAGCACGTGGTGGTTGAGCTGGGTGGCGAGCACCGAGGCGACGGCGGGCTTGCAGACGTCGCAGCCGCGGCCGGTGCCGTGGGCGTCGAGCACCTGCGTGAACGACGTGTGGCCGTGCACGCGCACCACGTCGAAGAGCTCGGCGCGGGTGAGCGCGAAGTGCTCGCACAGGCTGCGGTCGACCTCGCGCCCGACCGAGGCGAAGAAGTCCTCGACGATCTTCTTGACCACCGGCTTGCACGACCCGCAGGTGGCGCCGGCGCTGGTGCAGCGGGTGACGCAGGCGGGGGAGTCGCAGGCCTCTCTGCGGACCCGCTCGACGATGTCACCCTTGCTGACGTCGTTGCACGAGCAGACCTGGGCCTCGTCCGGCAGCCCGATCTCCGCGCCGCCACGACCCGCGGGGAGGATCAGCTCCTCCGGGTTCTCCGGCAGGGCGAGTCCCGAGGCGACCATCGGCCGCAGCACGCCGTACGCCGTCGCGTCGCCGACGAGGACGCCGCCGAGCAGCACGAACGAGCCGTCGTCGGACTCGCGCACGACGAGCTTCTTGTAGACGCCGGTGACGGCGTCGGCGAAGACCAGCTCGAGCGCGTCGGGGGTGGTGGCGAACGCGTCGCCGAAGGAGGCGACGTCGACGCCCATGAGCTTGAGCTTGGTGCTCATGTCGGCCTCGGTGAAGCGACCCTCGCCGCCCGTGAGCGCGTCGACGACGACCTCGGCCATCGTGTAGCCCGGGGCGACCAGGCCGTAGGTGCGGCCGGCGGGAGCGGCGCACTCGCCGATCGCCCAGACGCCCGGCGCGCTGGCGTGGCACTGCTCGTCGACCAGCACGCCGCCGCGCTCGCCGAGGTCGAGGCCCGCGTCACGGCCGAGCCGGTCCTGCGCCCGGATGCCCGCGGAGAACACGACGACGTCGGCCGGCAGGTCGCCGCGGTCTCGCAGCCGCAGGCCGGTGACCCGGCCGTCCTCGCCGAGCACCTCCTCGGTGGTGGCGCCGACGTGCACGCCGAGCCCCAGCCGCTCCACGTGGCGGGTCAGCATCGCGCCGCCCGCCTCGTCGACCTGGACCGCCATCAGCCGCGGCGCCATCTCGACCACGTGGGTCTCGAGCCCCAGCTGCGCCAGCGCGTTGGCGGCCTCCAGCCCCAGCAGGCCGCCGCCGATCACCGCCCCGACCCGGGCCCCCGCCTCGGCCGCCGCGCGGATCGCCTCGAGGTCGGCGATGGTGCGGTAGACGAAGACGTTGTCGAGGTCGCGCCCGGGAACAGGCGGCACGAACGGCACCGACCCGGTCGCCAGCACCAGCTCGTCGTAGCCGAGCTCGCACGCCCCGTCGAGGCCGTCGCCCGCGAGCGTGACCGTGCGGGCCCCGACGTCGATGGCCAGCACCTCCGTGCCGAGCAGCAACCGCACGCGGGGGTCGTCGTACGACCCGGTCGGCAGCAGCGACAGCGCCTCGGCGCCCACCTCGAAGAAGGTGGTGAGGCCGACGCGGTCGTAGGCCGCGCGGTCCTCCTCGCCGACGACCACGACGTCGTGGGTCTGGGTGAGGCCGCGCTCGACGGCGGCCTGCACGAAGCGGTGGCCGACCATGCCGTGGCCGACGACGACGATCCTCTTGCGGGGTGGCACCGGGGTTCCTCCTGGGACTAGCGGACGGGCTGGGGGGAGCGGGTGGCGAGCAGCTGCCGGACGACGGGGGCGCACCCGCCGCAGCCGGTGGTGGCGCGGGTGGTCTCGCGGACGGCGTCGAGCGACGAGCAGGCCCGTACGGCGCCCGCCGGGACCCCGGCGCAGGCACAGACCTCGGCGTCGTCGGGGAGCGCCGCCGCGCTCGCGGCGGCTCCGGTGGCGGGACGGTCCGGCAGCAGCAGCGCGGCCGGCTCCTCGGGGCCGAGCACGGTGCCGCGGTCGTGGTGCTGGGTGATCAGGCCGACGCGCGACAGGTCGCCGACCAGCTCGGCGGCCACGACCACGCCCTCGCGCACGACCAGCCGGCGGTGGGAGCGGGTCACCGGGTTGGTCACCTCGACCACCTCGCCCTCGGCGGTCAGCGGGTCGCCGAGCACGGCCACGTCGAGGCCGGTCGCCCGCAGCCGGGCGACGCTGCGGGTGCCGGCGTACGACGCCCCCTCGCCCGCCAGGTGGGCGGCCAGCGCCTCGGCTTGCTCCCAGGCCGGGGCGACGAAGCCGGTGGTGCGCCCGGCGTGCTCGGCGCAGTCGCCGATCGCGTGCACGTGCGGGTCGCTCGTGGTCAGGTGGTCGTCGACGACCACGCCGCGGCGCACCCTCAGTCCGGCCCGCTTGGCCAGGGCCGTCGACGGCCGGCCGCCCGCGGTCAGCACGACGAGGTCGGTGTCGAGGTCGTAGCCGTTGTCGAGCCGCAGCACCGGCGCCTCGTCGGTGCCGCTGAGGCGCACCACCCGCGCACCGGTGTAGACGGCCGTGCCGAGCCGGGCGAGGTCGCGGGCGATGATTCCGCCCGCCCGGGTGCCCACCTGGCTGTTGAGCAGGTGCTCCCCGCCCTCCACCAGCTCGACGTCGACCCCCCGCACCGCCAGCGCCCGCGCCACCTGCAGGCCGAGCAGCCCACCCCCGACCACGACCGCTCGGGGCGCGCGGCCCGCCCCGGGTGTCGCGTCCGCGTGGTCCGCGCGGGGTGTCGCGTCAGTGGAGTCCGCTCCCTGAGGAGCCCGCGAGGGACGAGCGGGCGCCGACTCCGGTCCCTGAGGAGCCCGCGAGGGACGAGCGGGCGTCACGAAGGGGCCGCCCTTCGTGGCTCGCTGCGCTCGCTCCTCAGGGAGCGGGGGTGCCGCGGTGGTCTCGACGGGCTCGACCAGCGGGTTCTCGTCGGTCGCCCACTCCGGTCCCTGAGGAGCCCGCGAGGGACGAGCGGGCGCCGACTCCGGTCCCTGAGGAGCCCGCGAGGGACGAGCGGGCGTCACGAAGGGGCCGCCCTTCGTGGCTCGCTGCGCTCGCACCTCAGGGAGCGGGGGTGTCGCGGTGGTCTCGACGGGCTCGACCAGCGGGTTCTCGTCGGTCGCCCACTCCGGTCCCTGAGGAGCCCGCGAGGGACGAGCGGGCGTCACGAAGGGGCCGCCCTTCGTGGCTCGCTGCGCTCGCACCTCAGGGAGCGGGGGCGTCATGCCGTTCGTGGCTCGCTGCGCTCGCACCTCAGGGAGCGGGGGCGTCATGCCGTTCGTGGCTCGCTGCGCTCGCGCCTCAGGGAGCGGGGGTGTCGCGGTGGTCTCGACGGGCTCGACCAGCGGGGGTGCCGAGACCAGCGCGCGCACGGCGGCGTCGAGGCGGTGGCAGTCGGTGAGGCTGCGGAAAGGGTGGACGGCGGGGTGCAGGGTGCCGTCCATCCGCACCAGGCCGCGGATGGGAGGGAGCGAGGGCACCGACCCGGTCGCCAGGACGAGCCGGTCGTAGCCGATCCGCTCGCCGTCGACCAGCATCACCTCGCGCGCGGCCCGGTCGACGTCGAGGACCCGGGCGCCCCGGCGCAGCTCGACGCCGTGGGCGGCGTACCAGCCGGGTTCGCGCAGCGTGATCGCCTCGACCCGGTGGGTGCCCTCGACGACGGCGGACAGCAGGATCCGGTTGTACGCCGGGTGCTCCTCGTCGCCGAGCACGGTCACGTCGGTGACGCCGCGGGCCACGAGCTGCTCGACGAGCCGGGTGGCGGCCATGCCCGAGCCCACGACGACGGTCCGCGTCATGCGCGCACCGCACGGATTTTCTCGACAGGCTCGACCAGCGAGGTGGCGACCGGGGCGAGGGAGGCCGCGCAGACCTTGAACTCCGGCATCCGGCTGGCGGGGTCGAGGGCGTCGTTGGTCAGCCGGTTTGCGCCGACCCAGTGGAACGGCACGAAGACGGTGTCGGGGCGGATCGTCGCGACCACGCGGGCGGGGGCGAGCATCGTCCCGCGACGGGTGGCCAGCAGCACGGGCTCGCCGTCGACGACCCCGAGCCGGGCGGCGAGCAGCGGGTGGAGCTCGACGTACGGTCCGTCGTCGGGCAGGGCGGCGAGGCGACGGGTCTGGGCGCCTGACTGGTACTGCGCGAGGACGCGGCCGGTGGTCAGGTGCAGCGGGTACGCCGCGTCGGTCGGCTCGGCGGTGCCGCGGTGGTCGACGGCGACGAAGCGGGCGCGGCCGTCGGGGTGGGCGAAGCGCTCGGCGAAGAGTCGCGGGGTGCCCGGGTGGTCCGGCGCGGGGCAGGGCCAGAAGACGCCGTGCTCGTCGCGGATCCGGTCGTAGGTGATGCCGGCGTAGTCGGCGCGGCCGCCGGCCGAGGCCCGGCCGAGCTCGGCGAAGACCTCCTCCGCGTCGGCGGCGAACGGCACCGGCGACCCGAAGCGGTCGGCCAGCTCGGCCAGCAGCGCCAGCTCGTCGCGCACGCCCTCGGGCGGGGCGACGGCGCGCTGCCGCAGCACGACCCGACCCTCGACGTTGGTCATGGTGCCGGTCTCCTCGGCCCACTGCGTCACGGGCAGCACCACGTCGGCCATCGCCGCGGTCTCCGACATCACGAGGTCGGCGACGACGAGCAGGTCGAGGGCGGCGAGGCGCTCGGTGACGTGGACGGCGTTGGGGGCGGAGACCACGACGTTGCTGCCGAAGACGAGCAGGCCGCGGGGGCCGCCGTCGCGACCGAGGGCGCCGAGCAGCTCGTATGCCGACACCCCGGCGCCCGGCAGCGAGTCGGGGTCGACGCCCCAGACCCGGGCGACGTGCTCGCGGGCGGCGGGGTCGTCGATCATCCGGTAGCCGGGGAGCTGGTCGGCCTTCTGGCCGTGCTCGCGCCCGCCCTGGCCGTTGCCCTGGCCGGTGAGGCAGCCGTAGCCGGCGGCGTCGCGACCGGGCAGCCCCAGCGCGAGCGCGACGCCGATCCAGCCGAGCACGGTCGCCGTGCCCTGGGCGTGCTGCTCGGCGCCGCGGGCGGTCAGCACCACGACCCTGGGGGAGAAGGCGAGCAGGTCGACGAGGGCGTGCAGCTCGGCGACCGGTACGCCGCTGACCCGCTCGACGCGCTCGGGCCACCAGCCGGCGGCGACGGCACGCACGTCGTCCCAGCCGGTGGTGCGCGAGGCGACGTACTCCTCGTCGACGAGGCCGCGGGCGTCGAGCAGGTGCAGCACGCCGAGCGCGACCGCGAGGTCGGTGCCGGGCACGGGCTGCAGCACGAGGTCGGCGCGGTCGGCGGTCGGGGTGCGACGGGGGTCGAGCACCACGACGCGGCCGCCGCGCTCGCGGAGCCGGTCGAGGTGGCGCGCGGCCGGCGGCATGGTCTCGGCGAGGTTGGACCCCACCAGCACCACCACGTCGGCGCGCTCGAGGTCGGCGAGCGGGAACGGCAGCCCCCGGTCGACCCCGAAGGCCTGGTTGCCCGCCGACGCGGCCGAGCTCATGCACCAGCGACCGTTGTAGTCGACCTGGCTGGTGCCGAGCGCGACCCGGGCGAGCTTGCCGAGGGTGTAGGCCTTCTCGTTGGTCAGACCACCACCGCCGAAGACCGCGACGGCGTCGCGACCCGACTCGGCCTGCAGCGCTGCGACCCGGTCGGCCACGACGCCGAGCGCCTCGTCCCAGCCCGCCGCGCGCAGCTCGCCCGTGGCGCGGTCGCGCAGCAGCGGCGTGGTCAGCCGCTCGCGGTGGCCGCGCAGGCCGGTGGCGGTCCAGCCCTTGCGGCACAGCGCGCCCTCGTTGACCGGGAACTCCGGCCAGGGCGCCACCTCGAGCCGGCGCCCTGCTCGCTCCAGGCGCATGCCGCACTGGAGCGAGCAGTAGGGGCAGTGGGTCTGCGTCATCGACGGCTCAGACGGTCACGGGTGAGGCGGCCACGCGGCTGCGCCGCAGGTAGACGGCGTACGTCACGACGGCGCAGAGCACGTAGTAGGCGAGGAAGACCACGAACGCCCCCTTGGTCGCCGCCAGCGGGCTCGCGACCCACGGCGAGCTGAAGGCCAGCGGGATGAGGAACCCGCCGATCGCGCCGACCGCGCCGATGATGCCGATGGCGGCGGAGGCCTGCTTGGTGGCGGCGAGCAGCGCCGTACGACGCTCCTCGGTGCCCTCGGCGGTGCCGCGGACGGCGTCGGCGCGCCAGATCGCCGGGATCATCTTGTAGGTGGAGCCGTTGCCGATGCCGGTGCAGGCGAAGAGCAGCAGGAAGCAGCCGAGGAACAGCGGGAACCACGCCTGGTTGGTGCTCGCGACCGCCGGGTCGGCCTCGGGGTTGGGGGAGAGCTGGCTGACGGTCCAGAGCAGACCCAGGGTGAAGACGATGATGCCTACGAACGCGCCGAGGGTGACGCGGGCGCCGCCGAGCCGGTCGGCCAGCCAGCCGCCGAAGGGGCGGGTCAGCGAGCCGACGAGCGCGCCGAGGAAGGCGAAGTAGGCGAAGTAGATCCCGGTGCCCAGCGGGGCCGGCTCGGGCACCCAGAAGTTCAGCTTGATGAGCAGCGGCATCGCGGCCGAGAAGCCGATGAACGAGCCGAAGGTGCCGATGTAGAGCACCGACATCACCCACGTGTGCGGGTGACGCACGACCCTGAGCTGCTCGCGCGGCCTCACCTCGGCGGTGCCGAGGTTGTCCATCCAGCGCCAGGCCGCGAACGTCGCGACCAGGGCCAGGCCGGCGTACAGCCACCCGGCGCGGCTCAGGTCGATGCCGCCGCCGCTGGCCTGCACGAGGCCGAAGATGCCGGCCCCGCCGACGACGACCGGCAGGAAGAACTGGATCAGCGAGACGCCGAGGTTGCCGCCGGCAGCGTTGAGGCCGAGCGCTGCGCCCTTCTTCGCGGTCGGGTAGAAGAAGTTGATGTTGGCCATGGAGCTGGCGAAGTTGCCGCCGCCGAAGCCAGCGGTTGCGGCGACGAGGCAGAACACCCAGTACGGCGTGCTCGGGTTGCCGACCGCGAGCGCGAAGCCGATCGTCGGGACGAGCAGCAGGGCGGCGCTGACGATGGTCCAGTTGCGACCGCCGAACAGCCCCACCGCGAAGGTGTAGGGCACCCGCAGCAGCGAGCCGACCAGGTTTGGCAGGGCGACGAGGAAGAACAGCTGCTGCGGCGTGAAGTCGAAGCCCTGGGCGACGAGGAACGCCGAGCTCACGCTCCAGATCAGCCAGACGGAGAAGCCGAGGTGCTCGGCGAAGATCGACCAGCCGAGGTTGCGTCGCGCGACCGGCTGCCCGGTCTCGGCCCAGAAGGCCTCGTCCTCGGGGCGCCAGTCGTCGATCCAGCGGCGGGTACGGCGGTGGGGCAGGTCTGCGGTGGTGCTGCTCGACGCGGGGGCGACGTCGGTGGCCATGGGCACTCCTGGGGAGGTGGGGTGCCCCGGACTCTCGCGGCGCGGTGTTTCACCTCCGTGTCGTCGCTGCGAACGCCGGCGTCAACTCCTCCTCACGACCTCACGGCCCTCACGACCTCACCCGCCCGCCCCTTCGTGGCTCGCTCCGCTCGCACCTCAGGGAGCGGCGGTGGCCTGCACCGCCCGCACCTCAGGGAGCGGGGTGGCCGGGCCCGCTCGCACCTCAGGGAGCGGGGGTGGCCTGCTCCGCTCGCACCTCAGGGAGCAGGGGTGGCCGGGCCCGCGTCTTCCGCTCCGTGGCTCACACGGGGGGCTGGCTACGTTCGTCCGCTCCCTGAGGAGCCCGCGAGGGACGAGCGGGCGTCACGAAGGGGGCGTCAGAACACGTTGCGGGGGCGGAACTGCACGCTGATGCGGGGACCGACGGGGCGGGAGGTCTTCTGCACGGCGTGCTCCCAGGTGCGCTGGCACGACCCGCCCATCACGACGAGGTCGCCGTGGCCGAGCGCGGGGCTGAGCTCGGTCGCGCCGCCGCGGGGGCGCAGGGCGAGCTTGCGGGGCGAGCCGAACGAGACGATCGCGACCATGGTGTCGGTGGTGCGGCCCTTGCCGAGGTTGTCGCCGTGCCACGCGACCGAGTCGCGGCCGTCGCGGTAGTAGCAGCACCCTGCCGTCACGAACGGCTCGCCCAGCTCGTCGGCGTAGTGGGCGCTGAGGGCGTCGCGGGCCTGCTCCAGCGCGGGCACCGGCAGCGCCTCGCCGACGCCGTACGTGTGCAGCAGCCGCGGCACGTCGACCTCGTGGTCCCACATCTGCCGACGCTCCGCACGCCACGGCACCTGCTCGACGAGCTGGGTGAACACCTCGTCGGCCCCCTCGAACCACCCGGGCAGCAGGTCGACCCAGGCGCCGCGGGAGAGCGTCGTACGACGCACGCGGCCGGCCAGCGGCCCCACCCCCACCGCCGCCTCCCCGAACAGGGAGCCCTGGAAGTCGATGCTCATGCGCCGAGCGTACGTCGGATCGAACACGTGTGCGAGAGCCGATCGTGTGGGATCACTGCGCGTGGGGCGCAGTGATCCCACACGATCAGGCGCATCGGGGACAGCGGTTCGGTTCGCCCGCCCAACCGTGCGCCCGGAGCACGCGGCCCACCTGCACCGCGGTCCGGCACGGGCGACCGACCGTCTGCCCCCAGCCCAGGCGGACCGTGGTCCGGGCCTCCCCCGAGGCGGCGGCGTCGAGGTCACGGTCGAGGTCGCGGTCACGGTCGTGAGACCTGGTGTGGTCGGCGCGTCCGTCGAGCTCGACGCACACCCCGTACTGCGGGTACAGCACGTCGCGGTAGACCCGACCCCGCGAGGAGCCGACGACCTGACGGTCGGCGCTGGGCAGGCCGTGGCTCCGCTCGACGTCGCGCAGGTAGGCCCGCTCGATGACCGAGCACGCGCCGGCGACCAGGTCGTCGAGGGCCGCGGCCAGGAACGCGCGACGGGCGATGCGACGGCGTCCGGCCAACGCGGCCCGGAGCCGGTGGGCGGTCGTCTGCCGGGCACCGATGCCGGCTGCGATCGTGGCGAAGGCAGCGAAGTCGTCAGGTGCGGCGGCGGCGACGTCGAGGAGCGCCTCCTCGGTGCGCGCCCGCGGTGGGGAGAGGTTCCACTGCGCGACGTCGTGCAGCCTCCGCGTGCGGTGCACGCGCACGCCAGGCTGCTGGTGCACCGTGCGGTGCGCCCCGACGAGGACGTGCACCGGTCCCGCGTCGTCGTGGTCGCGCCGACCCGGACCGTAGGCCGCGCGGAGCGCGGACGGGCCGGACAGCACGGCGGGCTCGGCGTACAGCACGGCGCCCCACGCGCGCTGCTGCCACGACGGGGTCCCGGTGTGACCGAGGTAGACGCCGGGGAGGTGCCGGGCGAGCAGGCGGTGCTCCAACCAGCTCCGGACCGTGGTCTCGGTGACCCCGAGCGCGAGGAGCTGGCGCCGCGAGACCACGCCGTCCTGCGCGAGCAGCAGGCGTCGTACGGCGTGAGAGAGCTCGGCGGGCATCGCAGGAGGATGCACGGTCCTGGCG
Organism: Nocardioides marmoraquaticus; assembly: GCF_054777915.1. Classification (NCBI taxonomy): domain Bacteria; kingdom Bacillati; phylum Actinomycetota; class Actinomycetes; order Propionibacteriales; family Nocardioidaceae; genus Nocardioides; species Nocardioides marmoraquaticus. The sequence goes on from NZ_BAAHAA010000031.1 coordinate 18,354, forward strand.
AACCGCGCTGAGGGCCTGTGGACGACCACGTCGTGTGGGATCGCTGCGTGTGGGACCCAGTGATCCCACACGGTCGTCAGACTGGCACTCGTGACGACGGTCGGGGTGCTGCTGGCGGCGGGGGCGGGGCGACGGATGGGGCGGCCCAAGGCGCTGGTCGACGACTGGCTGCTGCGCGGGGTGGCGACGCTGGCGCCCTGTGACCGGGTCGTGGTCGTGCTCGGGGCGCAGGCCGAGACGGCGCGCGAGCGGGTGCCCGACGGGGTCGAGGTGGTCGTCGCGGACGACTGGGACGAGGGCATGGGTGCCTCGCTGCGTGCCGGGCTGGCCGCGGTCGCGGCGGGTGAGCACGTCGTCGTGACGCTGGTCGACCTGCCCGACGTCGACCGCCGGGTGGTCGAGCGGCTGCTGGCCGAGCCGGTCACGGGCGCGACCCTGCGCCGGGCGGCGTACGACGCCGTGCCCGGCCACCCCGTGCTGCTCGGGGCCGACCACGTGGCGGGCGTGGCTGCGGGGGCGGTCGGTGACGAGGGGGCGCGCGGCTACCTGCGCGAGCGCGAGGTCGGGCTGGTCGAGTGCGGCGACCTCGCGACCGGCGCGGACGTCGACTCGCTCAGCGGGCCCGGCGGATCCTGATCGCGCCCTTGGCCGTCGACGGGTCGACGACCTTGCCGCCCTGGGTGATCTCGACGTCACCCGTCGCGACGAGCCGGCGGGCAGCGCGGCGGGCCGGCTCCATCAGGTCGCGCCAGGTGTCGTCCGCACCGACGTCGCGCGCGGCCTCCGACGGGCAGATGGTCGCGCCGGCCCTGCGCTGGTCGAGCAGCGCGAGGATCGAGGACTCGAGCCGCTCGTCCTCGGCGGTCACCTTGCGGCGGCGGCAGGCGTCGGAGCAGTAGCGGACCTGGTCCCAGTCCTTCGCCCACTTCTTGCGCCACTCGATGCGGCGGCCGCACGAGGCGCAGGTCTTCTCCTCGTGCTCGCTCACCCCCGTCCTGTGCCCATCGGGGAGACTCGCGTGCGTGGTGAGGCTGCAGCCGCTGGTGCGGCACCGGCTCGCGGCGCTCGGCGACGCCGGGGCGCGGTGGCGCGACGACCTGCCTGCCGTGCTCGACGACCTCGCCGGGCGGTGGGGGTTCGAGCACGTGCGCGGCCTGCCGGGCGGCAGCGCGTCGTACGTCGCGGAGGTGCGCACCGACGCGGGCCCGCGGGTGCTCAAGGTCGCCGTGCCGGTGCCGGGGGAGCCCGGCGTGGCCGACGAGGCCCGGGTGCTGGGGGCGGCGCAGGGGCGTGGCTACGCCCTGCTGCACGCGTACGCCGCCGACCACGGTGCGCTGCTGATGGAGCGGCTCGGCCGCTCTCTGGAGCAGACCCCGGGCGAGCCCGCGACGCGCCTCGACCGGCTGGTCGACGTGCTGCGTGAGGCCTGGACGGCCCCGCTCGTCGGCGAGCGCGTCGCCAAGGCCGAGCAGCTGGCCGACCTCGTCGCGGGCGGCGCGCGGCGCCACGGGTGCGACCCCGCGGTGCTGCGCCAGGCCGTGGCGTACGCCGAGGAGCTCGCCGAGCCGGGCCCGGACGGCGAGGTCCTGCTGCACGGCGACGCCCACCCCGGCAACGTCCTGCGCCGCGACGGCGGGGCCACGCGCTCGTCGACCCGGACGGCTTCGTCGGCGACCCGGCGTACGACGCCGGGGTCACCCTGCGCGAGTGGAACGCCCGCCTCGCCGACGAGGGCCGGCCGCTGCTCGAGCGGCTGTGCGACCGGGTCGCCGAGCGGGCCGGGGTCGACCGCGGCCGGACCTGGCGGTGGGCCTTCCTGGAGCGGGTCTCGACCGGGCTCTACGTGCTCGACCTCGGGGCCGAGCGGGTGGGGCGGCCCTTCCTCGAGACCGCTCGGCTGCTGGTCGACGGACTGGCCAACCCGGTCCCAACCCGCCGGTCGTAACCTCCGTCACATGGAGCTCACCTCACCCGAGGCGGTCGCGACCGCGCTGGGGGACACCGGCTACCTGGCCGACGACGACCTCGCGACGGTGGTGTTCCTGGCCCGCACGATGCAGCGCCCGCTGCTGCTGGAGGGCGAGCCGGGCACGGGCAAGACCTCGCTGGCCGAGGCGCTCGCGCAGCTCGACGGCGTCCCGCTGGTGCGGCTGCAGTGCTACGAGGGCATCGACTCCACCCAGGCGCTCTACGACTGGGACTTCCCCCGCCAGATCCTGCACCTGCGCACCCTCGAGGCCAGCGCGGCCGGAGGGCAGCTCGACCCGGACGAGGCCGAGAAGGGGCTCTTCGACGAGCGGTTCCTGCTCGCACGACCGGTCCTGCGCGCGCTGCGCGAGGCGCCGACGGTGCTGCTCGTCGACGAGGTCGACCGGGCCGACGACGAGTTCGAGGCGTTCCTGCTCGAGGTGCTGTCGAGCTGGACCGTGAGCATCCCCGAGCTCGGCACCGTGACCGCCGCGGAGCCGCCGCTGGTGGTGCTGACCTCCAACCGCACGCGCGACCTGCACGACGCGCTCAAGCGCCGCTGCCTCTACCACTGGATCGGCCACCCCGGCCTGGAGCGCGAGGTCGCGATCGTCCGCAGCCGCCTGCCCGAGGTCTCCGCGCGGCTCGCCGAGCAGGTCGCCACCGTCGTGCACCAGCTGCGCGAGCAGCACCTGCTCAAGCCGCCGGGCGTCGCCGAGACCCTCGACTGGGCGCGGGCGCTGCACCGCCTCGGCAACGAGGAGCTCGACCTCGCCAGCGCCGCGCGGACGCTCGGTGCCGTCGTGAAGTACCGCGAGGACACCGACCGAGTCCGCGACGCCCTCGACCGGATCATGCGCTCGTGAGCGTCGCGACCCACGACCCCGACGCCCTGCTCGTCGGGTTCACCCGCGCACTGCACGAGGCCGGGGTCGCGGTGACCGCCGACCGCACGGCGAGCTACCTCGAGGCCGCGTCCGTGCTCGGCGCGGGCAGCCGTGACGCCGTACGACGGGCGGGTCGCGCGACGCTGTGCCACGGCCCCGACGACCTCGCCCGGCACGACCAGGTCTTCGAGGCGTGGTTCACCGCCCACCCCGAGACGCCGAAGCACCGCGGCCGCCCGTCGCCGCCCCGATCGGTGACCTCGCCGCTGCCGATCGACGACGGCGGGTCCACCGAGGGGGCTGACGACGACGCCGAGGCCGTCCGGGCCGCTGCCAGCGACACCGAGACCCTGGCCCGCCGCGACGTGGCCGCGATGACCGCGGCCGAGAAGGCGCTGCTCGACGCCCTCATCGGCGCGCTGCGCCCGCGGCTGCCGCGGCGCCGCACCACGCGGCGTACCCCCTGGCGCCGCGGCGAGCTCGACGTCCACCGCACGCTGCGCGCGTCGCTGCGCCGCATGGGCGAGCCCGGCGACGTGCGGTGGCGCCGGCGCGCGGTGGTGCCGCGGCGGGTGGTGCTGCTCGTCGACGTGTCGGGCTCGATGAAGCCCTACGCCGACGCGCTGCTGCGCCTGGCCCACCGGCTCTCGGCCTGCGACGGCTCGGCCGGGCGCGCCCGCGTCGAGACCTTCACCCTCGGCACCCGGCTCACCCGCGTCACCGACCCGCTGCGCACCGCCGACCCCGAGCGGGCGCTGGTGCGCGCGGGCGAGCAGGTGCCCGACTGGTCGGGGGGCACGCGGCTGGGGGAGACCCTCGGCGCCTTCCTCGACCGGTACGGCGGCCTGGCCCGCGGCTCCGTCGTGGTCGTGCTCAGCGACGGCTGGGAGCGTGGCGACGCCACCGAGCTCGGCGAGCAGATGGCGCGGTTGCAGCGCCTCGCGCGCCGGGTCGTGTGGGCCAACCCGCACCGCGGCAAGGCCGGCTACGAGCCGGTGCAGCAGGGCATCGCGGCCGCGCTGCCGCACTGCGACGACTTCGTGGCCGGGCACTCGCTGCGGTCCTTCACCGAGCTGCTGGAGGTGGTCGCCCGTGCGTGAGGTGCTCCCGGAGCTGCTGCGCTGGTGGGAGGCCGGCGAGACCGTCGGCGTCGGCACCGTCGTGGCGACCTTCCGCTCCGCCCCGCGCCCGCCCGGCGCGAGCATGCTCGTCGGCCCCGGCGGCGAGGCGGTCGGCTCGGTCTCCGGCGGCTGCGTCGAGGGAGCGGTCTACGAGCTCGGCCAGGAGGTCGTCGCCGACGGCACCCCCGTGCTGCAGCGCTACGGCGTCTCCGACGACGACGCCTTCGCGGTCGGGCTGACCTGCGGCGGCATCCTCGACGTCTACGTCGAGAAGGTCTCGCGCGAGACCTTCCCCGAGCTCGGCGACGTCGCGGCCGACATCGAGGCCGGGCGCCCCGTCGCCCTGGCCACGGTCGTCGAGCACCCCGACCCGGCGTGGCTCGGACGACGACTCCTCGTGCGGCCCGACACCGTCGAGGGCGCCCTGATGAGCGAGCGGGCGACCGACGCCGTCACCGACGACGCCCGCGGCCTGCTGGCGAGTGGCCACAGCGCGACGCTGACGTACGGCCCCGACGGCGAGCGCCGCGGCGAGGGCATGCGCGTCTTCTGCTGGGCCTTCGCGCCGGCGCCACGGATGCTCGTCTTCGGCGCCATCGACTTCGCGGCCGCGGTCGCCTCGGTCGGGCACTTCCTCGGCTACCACGTCACCGTGTGCGACGCCCGGCCCGTCTTCGCGACCGCGACCCGCTTCCCCGACGCCGACGAGGTCGTCGTGGGCTGGCCCCACAAGTATCTCGCCGCCGAGGTCGACGCGGGCCGCATCGACTCCCGCACCGTGCTGTGCGTGCTCACCCACGACCCGAAGTTCGACGTGCCGCTGCTCGAGGTGGCCCTGCGCCTCGACGACGTCGCGTACGTCGGCGCGATGGGGTCGCGGCGTACCCACGACGCCCGCCTCGAGCGCCTGCGCGAGGCCGGCCTGAGCGACACCGAGCTCGACCGGCTCTCCAGCCCGATCGGCCTCGACCTCGGCGCCCGCACGCCCGAGGAGACCGCCGTCTCCATCGCCGCCGAGATCATCGCCGGCCGCTGGGGCGGCACCGGCGAGCGCCTGCGCACCACCGATGGCCGCATCCACGCCCACGAGGTCGACCTGCCGTAGGGCCGCCCCTTCGTGGCTCGCTCCGCTCGCACCTCAGGGAGCGGGGGGTCGGTCCCTGAGGAGTCCGCGAGGGACGAGCGGGCGTCACGAAGGGCGCTCGCACCTCAGGGAGCGAAGGGGTCCGGTCCCTGAGGTGTCCGCGAGGGACGAGCGGGCGTCACGAAGGGCGCGATCCGTGCGGGCGCCCCTTCGTGGCTCGCTGCGCTCGCACCTCAGGGAGCGGGGGTCTGGTCCCTGAGGGAGCGAAGGGGTCCGTTCCCTGAGGTGTCCGCGAGGGACGAGCGGGCGCCACGGAGGGTCGACGCGGGGGGCGCGGGGGCGCAGACTGCGATGATGGCGATCTTCCCGGCGTTCCAGGCCCACGACCCGCGGGCGCTGATCGACTTCCTCGTGGCCGTCGGCTTCGTGGAGACGGCGGCGTACGGCGAGGGCGGCACGATCGAGCACTGCCAGCTCGACTGGCCCGAGGGCGGGGCGGTGATGTTCGGGCGGCACAAGCCGGAGGGGCCGTTCACCCACGAGCCCGGCACGATGTCGTGCTACGTCGTGACCTCCGACCCGCGGGCGGTCCGCGACCGGGCCGCGGCGGCGGGCGCGACCATCGAGCGCGAGCCCGACGAGGAGACCGACTACGGCTCGCTCGAGGTCGCCTTCCGCGACCCGGAGGGCAACCAGTGGTCGTTCGGCACCTACCCGGGTGAGCCGTCTCAGGGCGGGTAATGCCTGCGGGTGCGCCTGCCCGTCCCCGACCCCCGCGTCCTGCTGCAGCTGCCCGAGCGCCTGCTCGGACGGGTCGGTGACCTGCTCGACGCCGCGGAGGGCGTGGTCTCGCGTGTGGACGCCCTGGTCGACCGGGTCGAGGGCACGCGGCAGCGCGTCGACGACGTGGTCGACGCGGTCGCGCCCGTCGTCGCCCGCACGACCCTGCTGCTCGACCGGCTCCAGCCGTCGCTCGAGGCGCTGGCCGAGCACACCTCGCCGGGGGCGGTCGCCGTCATGGGCGACGCGGTCGACCGGGTGCCGGAGCTGCTGCGGCGCTTCGAAGAGGAGGTGCTCCCGGTGGCGCGGACGCTCCGCTCGGTGGCGCCCGACATCAGCGAGCTGCTCCAGGCCTCCCACGAGCTCAACGAGATGCTCGGCGGGGTCCCCGGCATGAAGCGCATCCGCCAGCGCGTCGAGGACGAGCGCGACGACGGGTGACCGGACCAGGGTCCGCGGGGCACCCTGGTGGCATGGACGGGCAGCTGACGCGGCGTACCGCGCTGGTGGGCGCGCTCGGCACGCTCGCCGCGTGCTCGGGGGAGCAGCCGCCGGAGGCCGAGCCGTCCCGGTCCGCTCCGTCGAGCCCCAGCCCGAGCGCGACACCGACCACGAGCCCGACCGCGGAGCCGCTGCCCACGGGTGACCGCGTCTCGCTGCCGACGCTGATGCGCCAGCAGTTCGACGGCGGACGGGTCCGCCGGGTACGACGGCAGGTGGTGACCGACGCCTACGAGCGCTGGGAGGTCACCTACCCGGCGGGCGACACCACGGTCTCCGGGGTCCTGCTCCGGCCGACCGGCCGCGGCCCGTTCCCCGCGCTGGTGCTCAACCACGGCTACATCGAGCCGTCGGTCTACGTCACCGGGCAGGGCCTGGCCCGCGAGCAGGACCGGCTGGCGCGCGAGGGGTTCGTGGTGCTGCACACCGACTACCGCGGCCACGCGGCGTCCGACCCGGCCGGCGACCTCGAGCGCGAGACCCGGCTCGGCTACACCCGCGACGCGCTGCACGCCGCCGCCTCCCTCAAGCGGCTCCCGTACGTCGACCCCGACCGGGTCGGCATGCTCGGACGCTCGATGGGCGGCGGTGTCACGCTCAACGCGATCGTCGCCCAGCCCGACCTCGTGCGGGCCGCGGTCGTCTACGCGTCGGTGAGCTCGAGGTTCGTCGACAACCTGCGACAGTTCACGATCCCCGGGCGACCCGAGGCGGCGCAGGCGCTCTACGACCGGTTCGGCCGGCCGGAGGAGTCACCCGACTTCTACGCCGGGCTGTCGTCGCGCACCTACTTCGACCGCGTCGAGGTGCCGCTGCTGTCGCTGCACGGCACCCTCGACGACACCTGCCCGATCGCCTGGGCCCGTACGACGCAGCGCCTCGCCCGCCGCGCCGGGGTCGACGCGCAGCTGGTCACCTACGACGACGGGCACGCGTTCTACCCGACCTGGGAGGCCTCGATCCGTCGCGCGGTGCGCTTCCTGCGGGCCAGGATGGACGCGTGAGCGAGCGACCCGTCCCCGTGCGCCCGGGCGAGGAGCCCGAGCCCGACGCGCACGTGTGGACCCAGCTCGCGCTCGGCATGGCGATCGGACTGGCCGGCGGCGTGCTGGCCGCCCTCACGCTCGGCGCCACCCTCGTGCTGACGCTGCCCGCGGGTGCCGTGCTCGGTGTGCTCCTGGGCCTCGCGCTCGGCCACCGCGACGACGGCCACGGCTCGAGCGTGCACGGTCGCCGGACGCGCTGAGGGCCCGCTGGGCCGCCGACCTCCCACCACCCGGTCGTGGCCTACCGAACGCTGGGACGCGCGGCTACCGTGTGCCGCACGTCACTCCACCAGCCCGGAGGCGTCCGCCGCATGAGCACTGCACCCCTCGACGACCTGCACCGCCGTCGCGTCGACGCGGTGCGCGCCTGGACGACCTTCGTCGAGCACGGCGACGCCGCGCTCGGGCCCGCCGGTCGGGTGCGGCCGGAGATCCTGCGGTCGTGGCTGCGCTCGGCGCCGAGCGTGCACGTCGACGTCCGCGAGGCGCCGCTGGCCGACGAGTCCGAGACCCACGCCTTCTGGCACGACTCGCCGCTGCAGGCGGCCGTCGAGCGGGTGGGTGCCGAGCTGCGCCGTACCGCCGAGGACGGCGACCTGGTCGTCGCCGTCACCGACACCGCCACCCGCATCCTGTGGACCTACGGCGGCCGGGTGATGCGGCGCAAGGCCGAGACCGTCAACTTCGTCGTCGGCGGGCGGTGGGACGACGCCAGCGTCGGCACCAACGCGCTCGACCTCGCCTGCCGCCTCGACAAGCCCGCCATGGTGTTCAGTGCCGAGCACTACGCGCCCATCGTGCACAACTGGGTGTGCTGGGCCGCCCCCGTGCACGACCCCGCGACCGGTGAGCAGGTCGGCGTGGTCGACCTGTCGACGACCTGGGACCGCACCCACCCCATCGGCCTGGCGACCGCCCGCATGATGGCGCGGCTCATCGAGTGCGCGATGCCCGAGTCGACGCTGCACCCGCGTCTCGACCAGCGGTTGGCCACCCCCGGCCTCGACCTGTGCGTGCTGGGCGCTGCCGAGGCCCGCCTCGACGGCGACCGGCTGCTGCTCAACCGCCGCCAGAGCGAGATCCTCGCGCTGCTCGCGCTCCACCCCGCCGGGCTCTCCCTCGAGCAGCTGCACTCGATGCTCTACGGCGACCAGGCCGTCACGCTGTCGACGCTGAAGGCCGAGGTCTCCCACCTGCGCAGCGCGCTCGGCGGCCAGCTCGCCTCGCGACCCTACCGGCTGACGATGCCGGTCCGCGTCGACGTCGACGAGGTGCTGACGCTGCTGCGCCGCGGCGACGTCCGGGCGGCCGCAGCGGCGTACGGAGGAGACCTCGTGCCCGGCACCGAGTCGCCCGCCCTCGTCGAGCTCGGCGACGTGGTCGCGGTGGCGCTTCGCGAGGCGCTGCTGGCCGACCCGCAGCCGGCCGCGGTGGCGCGCTACGCCGAGATCGCGCCGTACGACACCGAGGTGCTCGAGACCTGTCTGCGCCTGCTCGGCGACGACCCCCACCCCGCCAAGGCGCTGCTCAAGGGGCGGCTGGCGGCTGCCAGGCGCTGAGGGCGTCGACCAGCACCCGCACGGCGGGCGCGGCGTCCATGGTGCGGCGGTGCAGGGCCGTGACGGTCCGCTCGGGCACCGGGTCGTGCACGGGTACGGCGACCACCCCGGCGGGCAGCGCCGAGCGCCCCAGCCGCGGCACCAGGGCGACGCCGAGGCCGGCGTCGACGAGCGCGAGGTGGGAGTCGAACTCCAGGCAGGTGTGGGCGATCCGCGGCGCCGCACCGGTGCCGACGTACATCCGCGATAGCCACTGCCGGCAGATCGTGCCCTCCGGCGTCGCCACCCAGGCGACGTCGACGAGGTCGAGCGGCGTCACCGCGGTCGCGCCGGCGAGGGGGTGGTCGTCGCGCAGCAGCACCTCGGCGACGTCGCGGGCGACCTCGGTGGCCACGACGTGGTCGGGCACGGTCAGCGGCAGGTCGCCCCAGCTGTGGGCGAGCCCGACGTCGACCCGTCCGGCCGCGACGAGCTCGACGGTGTCCCACGGCTCGTGCTCGGCGATCGCGACCTCGAGCGCAGGGTGGCGGCGGGCGAGGTCGGCGAGCACGGGTGCCACCAGGCCGCGGTTGGCCGTGGAGAAGGCCGCCAGCCGGAGCCGGCCGGTCACCGTCCGCGAGCGTCGCCGCAGGCTCGCCTCGAGCTGCTCGAGCTCGGCGTGGACCCGGTCGGCGCCCTCGACCAGCTCGCGACCCGCCGCCGTCAGCACCACGCCGCGGCCCACGCGCTCGAGCAGGGCGACGTCGAGCTGGCGCTCGAGCCGCTTGACCTGCTGCGAGACCGCGCTCGGGGTGTAGCCGAGCGCGGTGGCCGCGGCGTGCACCGAGCCCTCCGTCTCCACCGCGACGAGCGAGCGCACCGCCAGGAGGTCGATCATGGCGTCCATCATGCAGCACGGCTACCGGGTACGCCGCAGCAGCATTCGCTGGTGCTGCACGGTCACGACGGTCGACCATGGTGCCGTGACCACCCGCGACCAGCTCCTCGCCGCCCTCGTGGCACTGCTCTGGGGCCTCAACTTCGTCGTCATCGACCTCGGCATGGCCGGGGTCCCGCCGCTGCTGTTCCTGGCGATCCGGTTCGTGGTGGTCTGCTTCCCGGCCCTGCTGCTCGTGCCGCGGCCGCAGGTCGGGTGGCGCACCCTGGCCCTGGTCGGCGGCCTGATGTCGCTCGGCCAGTTCGGCTTCCTCTACCTCTCGATCGCCGCCGGCATGCCCGCCGGGCTCGCCGCCCTGGTGCTGCAGGCGCAGGTCGTCTTCACCGTGCTCGCCGCGACCGTACTGCTCGGCGAGCGGCCGACCGCGCTGCAGTCGGGCGGCATCGCGGTGGGCGCCGTCGGCCTGCTGGTCGTCGCCGCCGGTCGCGAGGCCGACGTACCCCTGCTCGCGCTGCTGCTGTGCGTGGCCGCCGCGCTGAGCTGGGGCCTCGGCAACGTCGCCGCCCGTGCGTCCGGGGTCACCGGCGGCCTGTCGCTCACCGTCTGGTCGGGCCTGGTCGTCCCGGTGCCGGGGCTCGCGCTGTCGCTGGTGGTCGACGGACCGTCCGGCGTGCTCGCGGGCCTCGCCGCCTTCGGCTGGGAGGCCGCGCTCTCGACGGCGTACACCGCCGGCCTCGCCTCGCTCGTCGGCTACGGCATCTTCAACACCCTGCTCGCGCGCAACCCCGCGTCGTCGGTGGTGCCCTTCGTCCTGCTCGTGCCGCCCGTCGCGATGGTCTCCGCCTGGCTGGTCCTCGCCGAGCTTCCCGGCCCCCTCGAGCTCGCCGGCGGCGCCCTGCTGCTGCTCGGGGTGCTGGTGGCGACCCGCCGGCCCCGGGCTGGTCGAGGTGCGAGGGCCGCCCGGCCCGAGCCTCGAGACCCGGTGCCGTGCGCAACGACGCCCGCTCCCTGAGGTGCGAGCGGAGCGAGCCACCCACCGCTCCCTGAGGTGCGAGCGGAGCGAGCCACGAAGGGGCGGTGGTCTCGACAGGCTCGACCGACAGGTGCGAGCGGAGCGAGCCACCCACCGCTCCCTGAGGTGCGAGCGGAGCGAGCCACCCACCGCTCCCTGAGGTGCGAGCGGAGCGAGCCTCGAAGGGGCGGGTGGTCCTGACGCGCTCGACCGCCGGGCCCGCTGGGCGGCCCGCTGGGCCTATCGGCTCGCGGGCCGGACCGCCCCTCTGCCACCATCCGGGCGTGCCGTCGTCCAGCCAGTGGGTCGCGTTCCTCGTGGCGTCCTTCCTGTTCATCCAGCTGCCGGGCCCGAGCCTGCTCTTCACCATCGGCCGGGCGCTGACGGTCGGTCGCCGCGACGCGCTGCTGTCCGTGGTGGGCAACGCGATCGGCGTGACGGTCCAGGTGGCGCTGGTCGCGGTCGGCCTCGGGGCGCTCGTCGCGACCAGCGCGACGCTCTACACGGCCGTCAAGGTGGTCGGGGCGGCGTACGTCGTCTGGCTCGGCGTGCAGGCGATCCGCCACCGCGCCGACGCGCGCCTCGCGCTCGACGAGGCCGGCGTACGCCGCCCGGTGCGTGGTCGGCGTTCGGTGCTGACGGGCATCACCGTCGGCGTGACGAACCCCAAGACGGTCGTGTTCTTCGTGGCCTTCCTGCCGCAGTTCACCGACCGCGCGGCGGGTGGCACGGGCTGGCAGGTCATGGCGCTGGGCGCGGTGTTCGGCGCGATGGCGTGCCTGTCCGACGGCGTCTGGGCGCTGGCAGCGGGTCGCGCCAAGGCGTGGTTCGCCCGGACCCCCCGCCGTCTCGACGCCCTCGGCGCCGCCGGCGGCACCATGATGGTCGGTCTCGGCGCGACCATGCTGGCGGCGGAGTAGCGCCGAGTGGGGAGATGAGAAGTCCCCGGTGAACCGGGGACTTCTGACTCGATCGGCCTTGATCAGGGCCGATTTCGTCAGAACGAGGCCGAGAAGTCCGCCCTCCGGAGCCGGCGGGGACCCGGGTGGGAGGATGCGGGCATGCCTCTCGACCTGAGCGCCGACGTGGTCACGCTGACGCAGCAGATCGTCGACATCGAGTCGGTGAGCCACGACGAGGAGGAGCTCGCCGACGCCGTGGAGCTTGCGCTCCGGGCGCTGCCGCACCTCGAGGTGACGCGGCTCGGCCACTCCCTCGTCGCTCGTACGACGCTGGGTCGCCCCGAGCGCGTCGTCGTGGCGGGGCACCTCGACACGGTGCCGCTCAACCACAACCTGCCCAGCCGCAACGACGGCGAGCGGCTCCACGGCCTCGGCACCTGCGACATGAAGGGCGGCGTCGCGGTCGCGCTCAGGCTGGCCCACGACGTGACCGAGCCGGTGCGCGACGTGAGCTACGTGTTCTACGAGGCGGAGGAGGTCGAGGACGTCCACAACGGCCTCGGCAAGGTCGCCCGCGAGCGGCCCGACCTCGTCGAGGGCGACTTCGCGATCCTCATGGAGCCGAGCAACGCCGGCGTCGAGGCGGGCTGCCAGGGCACGCTGCGCGTCGAGGTCCGCACCCGCGGCGAGCGGGCCCACTCGGCGCGGTCGTGGCGCGGGTCCAACGCGATCCACCACGCCGGCGAGGTGCTGGCGCGACTGGCGGCGTACGAGCCGCGCAGGCCCGTGATCGACGGCCTGGAGTACCGCGAGGGCCTCAACGCGGTCGGCATCTCCGGCGGCGTCGCCGGCAACGTCATCCCCGACGAGTGCGTGGTGACGGTCAACTTCCGCTTCGCCCCCGACCGCTCCGAGCAGGAGGCGCTCGCGCACGTCGCCGACGTCTTCGACGGCTTCGAGCTCACCCTCACCGACACGGCGCCGGGCGCGCTGCCCGGGCTGGGCGTCCCGGCCGCCGCGGCGTTCGTGGAGTCGGTCGGCGGGCAGGTGGGGCCGAAGTTCGGCTGGACCGACGTCGCCCGCTTCACGGTGCTCGGCGTGCCGGCGGTCAACTACGGCCCGGGCGACCCGATGCTGGCGCACAAGCAGGAGGAGTGGGTGCCGATCGAGCACCTCCACCGCTGCGAGTCGACCCTCAAGGAGTGGCTGTCGTGAACCACCCGTCGGTCCCGTCCGGGGGCCGCGACCGCATCAAGCACCGCGGTCCCACCGTCCTGCGCGGCGCGCAGGTCGACCTCACCACCACCGACCAGCGCCTGCTCGACTCCCGGGGGCCGACCGACTGGGTGCACACCGACCCGTGGCGGGTGCTCCGCATCCAGGCGGAGTTCGTCGAGGGGTTCGGCGCGCTCGCCGAGCTCGGGACCGCGGTCGCCGTCTTCGGCTCCGCGCGCACCAAGCCCGACCACCCGACGTACGCCCAGGGCGTCGAGCTCGGCCGCCGCCTCGCCGAGGCGGGGTTCGCCGTGATCACCGGCGGCGGCCCGGGCGCGATGGAGGCCGCCAACCGGGGCGCGGTCGAGGGTGGCGGCACCAGCGTCGGGCTCGGCATCGAGCTGCCCTTCGAGCAGGGCCTCAACCCGTACGTCGACATCGGCATCAACTTCCGCTACTTCTTCGCTCGCAAGACGATGTTCGTCAAGTACGCCCAGGGCTTCGTCGTGCTGCCCGGCGGCATGGGCACCCTCGACGAGCTGTTCGAGGCGGTGACGCTGGTGCAGACGCGCAAGGTGACGTCGTTCCCGATCGTGCTGCTCGGCTCGTCCTACTGGAGCGGCATGCTCGAGTGGCTGCGCGGGCCGGTGCTCGACGACGGCAAGATCTCAGAGCGCGACCTCGACCTGCTGCAGCTGACCGACAGCGTCGAGGAGGCCGTCCAGCTGATGATCGAGGGTGTCCGCGGGGGAGACCCGGCCTGATGTCGTGGTTCTTCGCGGTGCTGCTGGTGCTGGTCGTCGGGGCCGTCGCCGTGGTGTTCGCGGGCGGCGGGGGGTCGGCCGCACCGGCGTACGACGACCGTCCCGACAGCGGCCTGCCCGACGACCGTCCGCTCACCGCGGGCGACCTGCGCGGCGTACGCCTCAGCACGGCGGTGCGGGGCTACCGCGCCGACGAGGTCGACGACCTCCTGGAGCGGCTCGCGCGGCAGCTCGAGGGTCGTGACGCCCCGGTCGAGGAGTCGGTCCGGCCTGGCGACAAGGTCGTGCTCGAGCCGGGCGAGCGGCCCCGCTACCCCGAGGTCACCGACCGCTGAAGGTCGGCTTCTGCTTCGCCACGAACGCCGCCACGGCCGCGTGGTGGTCGTCGGTCGCGCCGGTGCGGTCCATCAGGCCCGCCTCGTGCTCGAGCGCGTCGACGAGGTCGGTGCCCTCGGCGTGGAGCACGGCGGCACGCATCGAGGCGTACGCCGTCGTCGGGCCCTGCGCCAGCCGCGCGGCCAGCGCGGCCACCTCGGTCTCGAGCTCGTCGGCGGGCACGACCGACGTGGCGAGGCCGAGCGCCAGCGACTCCTCGGCGCCGACCGTGCGCGGCAGGTAGAGCAGCTCGAGCGCCTTGGCCCGCCCGACGAGGCGCGGCAGGAACCACGAGCTGCCGGTGTCGCACGACAGCGCCACCCCGGCGAAGGCGAGGTTGAAGCCGGCGCCGTCGGCGAGCACCCGCAGGTCGCAGGCCATGGCCAGGCTCGCCCCGGCCCCGGCCGCAACGCCGTTGAGCGCGGCGACGACCGGCTTCGGCATGGTGGCGAGGGCGGTGACGAGGGGGTTGTAGTGCTCGCGGACCGTGTCGAAGACCGCCCCCTCGCCGGTCTCGGCGATGCGGCGCTGCGTCTCGAGGTGCTCCTTGAGGTCCTGGCCCACGCAGAAGGCGCGGCCGGTGCCGGTCAGCACGACGCAGCGCACCTCGGGGTCGTCGGCGGCGGTGCGCACGGCGTCGAGCAGGGCCGTCTTCGTGGCCAGGTCGAGCCCGTTCATCGCCTCCGGCCGCTGCAGCCGGATGGTCGCGACCCGGGCCCCCGGCTCGCCGTTCAGCAGGTAGCCGACGGGGGCATCGGCCCGGTCGGCGGGGCGGTCGGAGGGGGGTGTCGTCTCGGTCACGGCGGCCATCTTCCCCGAGCGAGTGGTCCAGGGCACAGGGCCTGAGCGATAATGGAGTGAATCGGTGTGCGGAGCGCACACGACCCTGGACGAAAGAGGTGTGCGCATGGCGGCGATGAAGCCGCGGACGGGCGATGGCCCGCTCGAGGTCACCAAGGAGGGCCGAGGCATCGTGATGAGGGTCCCGCTCGAGGGCGGTGGCCGGCTCGTCGTCGAGCTCAACGCCGAGGAGGCGGGCGCCCTCAAGGAGGCCCTGGCCGGCGTCGTCGGCTGACGCGCCCGCTCCGACCGTACGACGGCCCCCGTCGCCCGCCCGTCCCGGTGGGCTCGGGGGCCGTCGTCGTGCGCACAGACATGGCCTCGGGCACGTCTCCCAGCTCGAGGCGGCGCCCACGCCGCCCGAGACGCACGATGGCGGCGTTGCCATCGCTCGGAAGACGCCCGGTCTGCCAGCGCGACGGCGCCTTGCCCTCGCACGCCTCGGACGACGCAGGCATCCGCCAGCAGCTGAGAGACATGCCCTAGTCTCGGGCGGGTGGCTCCGACTGTGACGACACTTCGCTCCTCCGTCGCACCGCCGCAGGTCAGCGCGGTTCCCGGCGCTCCGGTCGACCACGTCGACGGTGCCAACGTCGTCGCGCTCGCGGTGCTCCCGCCCGACGCCGACCCCACCCACGAGACCGCCACCTGCATGCTCGGCCCGGGCGCTGAAGAGCTGGCCGCCCGGCTCGACGTGCCCGACCTGCTGGTCGCGCTCGAGGCGGCCGGGGCCACGGGCGCGGCGGGGGAGGTCACCGCCGTCCCCGCCGTGCGCCACGACGACGAGGTGCTGCGCGTGCTGCTGGTCGGCACGGGTGCCGGCACGGCCGCCGACCTGCGCCGGGCCGGGGCGGCCCTGGCCCGCCACGCCCGCGACGCCGTCCGCGTGGTCAGCGCCGTGGGCGCCGTCGCCGACACCGCGCTGGTCGTGCCGTTCGTCGAGGGCGTCGTGCTCGGGGCGTTCGGCTTCTCGCTGCGGCGCGAGGGGCCCCAGCACCGTCCGCCGGCCGAGGTGGTGCTCGCCCTCACCCCCGACGACGCCCCGCTCGACGTCGCGGTGGCGCGCGGCACCGCCGGGTGGCGGTCGCGCACCTGGGCCACGACGCCTTCCAACATCAAGAGCCCGCAGTTGCTCGCCGACGAGGTGGTCGCGGCGGGCGAGGAGGTGGGCCTCAAGGCCACGGTCCTCGACGAGCAGCAGCTCGAGCGGCGCGGGTTCGGCGGCATCATCGGCGTCGGGCAGGGTTCGGCCACCCCGCCGCGGCTGGTGCAGCTCGAGTACAAGCCCTCCCGCAAGGTCGCCGGCACCCGCAAGCCCGCCCACGTGGTGCTCGTCGGCAAGGGCATCACCTTCGACTCGGGCGGGCTGTCGATCAAGCCCGGTCAGTCGATGGCCACGATGAAGCGCGACATGACCGGCGCCGCCGTGGTCGCCGCAGTGCTGGCCGCGCTGCCGGCCGTCGGCTGCGCCGTACGCGTGACGGGGCTGCTGCCGCTCGCCGAGAACGCCGTCGACGGCGCGTCGATGCGACCCGGCGACGTGCTGCGCCACTACGGCGGCCGCACCACCGAGGTGACCAACACCGACGCCGAGGGCCGGCTCGTGCTCGGTGACGCGCTGGCGTACGCCGTCGACACCCTCGAGCCCGACGCCCTGGTCGACGTCGCCACCCTCACCGGAGGGGTCAAGGTCGCGCTCGGCCAGCACCTCGGTGGCCTCTTCGCCTCCGACGACACCCTCGCCGCCGCGCTCGAGTCGGCCGGCGTGCGCTCCGGCGAGCCGCTGTGGCGGCTGCCGCTGGCGCGCGAGTACGCCTCCAAGCTCGCCTCGAAGATCGCCGACGCCGACAACGCCCCGGGCGGGCCGCCCGCCATCACGGCAGCGCTGTTCCTCGAGCCGTTCACCGGCGGCAGGCCGTGGGCCCACCTCGACATCGCCTCGGTCGGCGACGCCCCCGAGGACGACTTCGAGTGGTCGGAGGGCCCCACCGGCTTCGGCGCCCGCCTGCTCCTCGACTGGCTGGCCACCGACGCGCCGCTCGACGGCGTCGGCTGAGGCTCGTGGGGAGACGCGTCATCCGGGCCGCCGAGCGCGACTGGGTGACCTTCTCAGTGACTCCGTGACTGTTGCCGCGGCCGACAAGTCACCGTTTACCCGCCTGAGCGGGTAACCAGTGAGCCGCTCAGCGCTTGTGCGCGACCAGCAGCCCGTCACCGACGGGCAGCAGGAGGGGGACGAGGTCCTCGCGGTCGCGGACGACGGCGCCGAGCTCGCGGACGGCGACGGTCTCGGGGTCGCGCTGGGCGGGGTCGGCGACCTTGTCGTGCCACAGCGCGTTGTCGAAGGCCACCACGCCGCCCGGGCGCAGCAGCCGCAGCGCCTCGGTGAGGTAGTCGACGTACTCGCGCTTGTCGCCGTCGCAGAACACGAGGTCGTAGGCGCCGTCGGTGAGGCGGGGGAGCACGTCGAGGGCGGCGCCGGGGATCAGCCGCACGCGCTGCGAGGCGATGCCGGCCTCGGTGAAGCCCTGCTTGGCGAGCCGCTGGTGCTCGCCCTCGGTGTCGACGGTGGTGAGCACGCCGTCGGGGCGCATGCCGCGCAGCAGGTGCAGGCCGGAGACGCCGGCGCCGGTGCCGATCTCGACGACCGCGCGGGCCTGGACCAGCGAGGCCAGGAAGCGCAGCGTCGCGCCGCCACCGGGGCTGATCGCGACGGCACCGACCTCCTCGGCGCGCGAGCGCGCCTGGGCGAGGACGTCGTCCTCGGGGACGAACTCCTCGGTGTGGTTCCAGCTCGCGGCGTTCATTGGCGTGACGATGACGATCTCCTGGGACTGCGACAGGCGTGGGGTTGCTGCGGGTGACCCTACCGCCGCCGTACGCCGCCCTCCCGCACGCCGCCCGGCCACCCACGGGCAGCTCCCACGCAACCCTCAGCCGCGTCTCAGGCTGGACTCCTAGCGTGGCCGCATGGCGACCGCACCCGCGACCCCCGACGCCCCCGGCGACAGTACGAGCCTCCCCGTGTGGGAGGCCCCGACCTGGGAGGAGGTCGTCGAGCAGCACTCCGCGCGCGTCTACCGCCTCGCCTACCGCCTGACCGGCAACCGTCACGACGCCGAGGACCTCACGCAGGAGGTCTTCGTGCGGGTGTTCCGCTCGCTGCACACCTACACGCCGCAGACCTTCGAGGGCTGGCTGCACCGGATCACCACCAACCTCTTCCTCGACCAGGCCCGCCGCAAGCAGCGGATCCGCTTCGACAGCCTCGGTGACGAGGCCGCGGGCCGGCTCCCGAGCCGCACCCCGGCGCCCGACGTCGCGACCTCCGAGCGGCTCTTCGACGACGACGTCGAGGCGGCGCTGACGTCGCTGGCGCCGCAGTTCCGCGCCGCCGTGGTGCTGTGCGACGTCGAGGGGCTGACCTACGAGGAGATCGCCGAGGTGCTCGACCTCAAGCTCGGCACCGTGCGCTCGCGCATCCACCGCGGCCGCGCCCAGCTGCGCAAGGCGCTCGCGCACCGCGAGCCGCACCCCGGCCGCACCCGCGTGCGCGGGCCGCTGGTCGGCGGCACGCCGTCGGTGGCCGGCGCCCGATGAGCGAGTGGGGCGACTACCTCAGCGGTCACCTCGGTGACCGTGCGGCCGCGCTCGTCGACGGCCAGCTCGACCCCGACCACGAGGAGCGCGCCTGGGAGCACGTGCACGCGTGCCCCGGTTGCCGCCAGGCGGTCGAGCAGCAGGCGGCCGCCAAGGTCACGCTCGGCTCGCTCGGCGACGCGCCCGACGCCCCCGGGCCGGCCGGGTGGCTGGCGCCGGAGGCGCTGGCCGCGTGGGCGCAGGTGGCCGAGCTGGAGCGCCGGGCACGGCGTCGTACGACGCTGCACGAACTCGCGGGCGTGGTCGGCGGCGCCGGCGTGACCGCGTCGCTGGCGGTCGCGGTTGTGGTGGGCAGCGGCGTGTCCGCGCC